>CAYTLX010000064.1:0-8505 GCA_964438645.1 uncultured Saprospiraceae bacterium
TTTATCACGTAGCGGTGCTACGCTTCAAAAAAAATAGCTTCAACATACACAAAAAAGCCTATATTTCTGTCTAAAAATAGGAATACCTAAACAGTTACAACAAAACATCAGCAACCATGAGTGACTACTACCAATCTATCCAAGATTCTGCCAATTATATCCAAAGCAAAACCAATCATCAACCTAAAATAGGTCTTATTTTGGGCTCGGGGCTAGGTTCTTTGGCTAATGAGATTCAAAACCCAGATATTTTTCCTTATAGTGAGCTTCCTGGGTTTCCTGTTTCTACCGTCAAAGGACATGCAGGTCAATTAGTGATTGGGGAGTTAGATAGTCAAATTGTTGTAGCGATGCAAGGACGGCTTCATTTTTATGAAGGGTATTCTATGAAGGAAATCACATTTCCTGTGCGGGTATTTAAGGCATTAGGTATTGACAAGTTGATTGTTACGAACGCTAGCGGAGGCATCAACCCGTTACTCTATCCTGGTGCTTTAATGTTTATAAAGGATCACATTAATTTTATGGGGGACAATCCCTTGATTGGTCCAAATGATGAGCGTTTAGGGACAAGATTTCCTGATATGCTCCATGCTTATGATAAAGAGTTATTGCAGCTTGCGCAAAATGTCGCCCAAAAGTTAAAGATACAAGCCTTTACAGGAGTTCATTCGGCCGTAACCGGCCCCACTTTTGAGACCGCTGCTGAAATTAAAATGTTAAGTATCCTAGGAGCAGATACGATTGGGATGTCCACAATCCCCGAAGTGATCGTTGCCGTACATGCGCAATTAAAGGTATTAGGGGTCTGTGCGATTACTGATATGGCCATGGTTAATCCCGAAATTCCAATTACCCATGAAGATGTCATCAAGGTGGCCAATGAAATAAAGCCTAGGTTTATTCAATTAATTCGGGGTATTTTGCAGGAAATTGGCTAAAATTCTTGCATTTTATGCTTGAAGTCTGTTAAGCAGATGATTCCAAAGTTTTTCCCAAGGAATTACTTCTAGCTCTGTGGAAGCTCCCCGATAATACATCGGCTGTTCTAGGAGTCTTTGATAATACTTATCCGCAATAGAAATCTGATTGACATCAAAATTAGCTTTGCTAAGCTGCTGAAGCAATCTGATAAAGTTAATAATCCTAAAGCTTTCAATCGAATTCAAACGATTCGCAAAGACACGGAGCTGATCAATCTTATCGGCAGCCAGTTCATACTTCTTTTGGTCGATAAAAAAGAGTATTTGAACAATAATGCTTTGGATAGAAAAAATTCTATATTTCAAAGGGAAGAGCACTGGCTCATTTAAGAATTTACCAAGTTTGAACTTAGACTTCCGAGTATTCTTAATTATCCTGTTGGGGTCATTACTTGAAGTCCTAAAAAAGTACTGAAGATACAATTCAAAAAGGTACCATTTATTCTTGACTTCTACATCCATCTTTTTATACATCTTGTGTCCAACGGCTCTTTGGTAGATACCAAATGCCTGATTGACATTATCTGTCTGAATGGCCAACAAAAAGTAATGCTCCATTAATTCATACCAGGCATTTGAGCCTTGCAATAATTTTTTAAAAGCGGTTTCTGCCACCATTCTACCCGCATCAAAGTCGTTCAAGTGTAGATAAGCACTCATTTTTTTGACATAAACGGTTTCTAGGTTTGATGCTTGGTAGTAATTAGGGTTATTCTCGGCATATTCTTCAATTTTCTCGCAAGTAGCGATAACCGATTGAAAATCACGTATCATGTGGTATCTATACACCCACACCAAATATTTTGTATAAACGAGCACAGGGGAATCAAACATCTCGGAAAGACTTTCGAGAGCTTGACAATAGGTGCTAATTTTCTCTTCTAAAATTTTTATTTTGGCAAAAGGCTTAGTGTAATGCATGGTCACCCGTTGAAAAAACTCTTCTGAGCGTATTTCGGCATTCAAGATGTCCTGATATTGCTTGCCATATTGATCATATAGCTCAAAGTTTTTTTCATCTCCCGTTTCTGCGGAGTACTTGCGTAAAATTCTTGCACAATTGACGATGACGTCCGCGAACTTATATTTTAGTCCCCTTTTAAGGATTTGGCGTGCCAATAGCGCAGCGGTATCATCCGCATTATTGGCCAATAAGATTTTGACAAGGGTCCAATCTTTGTTACAGGTAAAATAGGCTCGATCATAACTAGACGCTGCGGGTCTATTGACATCCAAGAAAAACAGCGTGTCTAACAACCTTTTCCGAAATCTTGACTTTAATTGTCTGTATCTATCGTCCGTCGGAGACGTATCATATAGAAAAGTAGCAGCACCTTGGTCAGTGGCAAACTTTCCAGACTGCAAAGCTTCATAAAATTCGTTAAATTTGCTTTTTTTTCGTTTTAAGGTTTGCTCATCGAATATTTCGATTTTGCTCACTCGCTTTTTGGTGACGATCTTTGATATTTCCAGTAAACTCTTCATGGAACAAAGGTAAGGATTTCTCAAAAGTGATGTCACAATTTTTGGCATAAAAAATGCAAAAAAACAGAAAAAGAACTACAAAAAATAAATAAATACGGAATAATGTTTGAACAAACGGAAATATCGGGGCTCATTATCTTCACCCCCAAGGTTTTTGGAGATAAAAGGGGCTATTTTTATGAAGCCTATAATCGCAATTCTTTTCATGATGCTGGCATCACAAATGACTTTGTACAAGATAACCAATCTAAGTCTTCCTTTGGGGTACTTCGGGGGCTTCACTACCAGCTTCCCCCTTTTGCGCAAGCTAAGCTAGTACGCGTCACTCAAGGAAAAGTACTCGATGTTGCCGTGGATATTAGAGAAGGCTCGCCTACTTATGGACAGTATCATAGTATCATCCTTTCGGAAGAAAATCAAAAACAGTTTTTGATTCCTAGGGGGTTTGCTCATGGTTTTTTGGTGCTTAGTGAGACAGCGGTCTTTCAATACAAGTGTGATAATTTTTACTCGCAAGAGCATGACGCTGGGATTCGATTTGACGATCCGACCATTAACATAGATTGGGGGCTAGAAGCGAGCCGATTACTGGTTTCGGACAAGGATGCTCATCTGCCCTACCTAGGCAATCATGCTAAGTTTTCAAATAACCTAAAAAAGTAATAAAATGAAGAATATCCTTGTCACAGGTGGCGACGGTCAAGTCGGAATGGAACTCCAAAACCTTCAAGCGCACTATCCGAAATTTACTTTTCGGTTTACGGATGCCAAAGACTTGGACATCACGGACGTTGCCGCTATTAACCAGTATTTTGATGGCTTTCGACCTGATTATATCTATAATTGTGCTGCTTTTACGGCGGTTGACAAAGCGGAAGAAGTGGTCGGACTCGCCTTAAAGGTCAACACGTTAGGGGCGGAAAACCTAGCGAAAGCAGCTAAAAAATATGGGAGCAAGCTGTTTCATATTTCGACGGACTATGTATATGACTCGTCTCAAAACACCCCATATATTGAAGGAGATAGTGCCCACCCTGGCGGAATCTATGCCATCACCAAATACCTAGGCGACAAGGCCGTTTTGGACATCCATCCTTCATCCATAATCCTTCGGACATCATGGGTTTACTCTTCTTATGGACATAATTTTGTCAAATCCATGCAAAAATTTGGTGTAGAACGAGACCAACTCAATATTGTGTATGACCAAATAGGTACGCCCACTTATGCGCATGATTTGGCGAAAGCCATGCTTGATATTACCCAAAAACTAGAATCCAATGAGTTGGAATCAAGCGTAGCCCAAGGCGTTTTTCATTACAGCAATGAAGGGGTAGCCTCCTGGTATGATTTTGCCGTGGCCATCTTTGACTTAGAAGGAATTGAGTGTGATGTCCAACCCATATTGTCCAAAGAATACCCTACTCCTGCAAGACGGCCACCTTTTAGCTTAATGGATAAAGGTAAATTCAAAGCGACCTTTGGTCTTCCTATCCCCTACTGGCGTGAAAGCTTGGTGGCGTGTCTGAAGGAGCTAAAAAATAAATAAAAAAATTTGCAAAGATACTTGCTTGGCACTTTTAGAAATATTACCTTTGCACTCTCCTAATTCAAAAAGGAGACCATAATCAAAAAAGTTTGGTGGAGTGGGTGAGTGGCTGAAACCACCGGTTTGCTAAATCGGCGTACTTGGAAACAGGTACCGCGAGTTCGAATCTCGCCTCCACCGCATTTTTTATTTGATTGTTTTCGGGGTGTAGCGCAGTCCGGTTAGCGCACCTGCTTTGGGAGCAGGGGGTCCCAGGTTCGAATCCTGGTACCCCGACGAAAACACTTAAAGCCACGCATTTTTGCGTGGCTTTTTTTTGTTTATATCCTTTCTTTTTACTCAAAACGTACTCTATCCATTTTTATAGTAAGCCCAAGCAAAACCGCTGGAGCACTCCACCCCCAAATTTGACTAGTGATGGTTCTGTTTTTTGGTGTTATTGCCAAATTTGACCCCGCCAGTCGGGGTACATATACGGTGCGTTCTGTAACATACACTCACGCCAAGCACTCAAAACGTACTTACTTAATAGCAATCCCGTCGAATAATAATCTTGCACGCTCTCCTGCACCCACACGGCACCATCTCCCCCGCTAGCAGGCTCCTGATGTGTTAAAAATTGCCCCAGTAGCATAACTTTAGGCACTCATAAGTAAGGAAAGGACTCCAATAACTACTTCAGATTAGACTTAATTTGCTTGACCAATAGATCCACCTTGCTGCTCAATTTATCATCCGTTTCTAACAAATCATCCATTGTATTAATCGAATAAATCACCGTAGAATGATCTCTACCGCCAAATATCTTCCCGAGTTCTTTTAGAGAGACATCGGTATATTGCTTAGCTAGATACATAGCAACTTGTCTTCCGATAACAATATTACGCTTTCGGCTCTTGCTTTTCAATTGCTCTACAGCAATCTCAAAAGATTCTGACACAATGGCTAAGATAAAATCTACATTTACTTCATTGGCAGCCTTATTAATATATTGGCTAACGACAGATTTTGCCAAATCCATATCAATTTCTCTGTTGGTCAAAGCCATTTGAGCTGCTAATGACACGACAATACCTTCTAATTCTCTTACATTACCATGAATATTATAGCAAATATAATCCTTTACATCATACGGAATATCCACATCATTTTTGGCCATTTTGTCTTCAAAGATGGCCATTCTAGTCTCATAATCAGGCTCTTGCAAATCAGCCGTCAATCCCCACTTGAACCTAGAAATCAAACGGTCTTCCAACCCATCCAAGTCTTTGGGTGGGCGATCAGAAGTCATAATGACTTGCTTATTATTCTGGTGTAATTGATTGAATATGTGGAAGAAAATCTCTTGTGTCTTCTGCTTTCGCTCCAAAAATTGAATATCATCCACAATCAAGACATCGACCATCTGGTAAAAATTCACAAAATCTTCTGCGGCATTATTCTTAATCGACTGGACGACTTGATTGGTAAAGACATCACTAGACACATATAATACGACCACATCTTCATGGTTTTCCAAAATAGCATTCCCTACGGCATGAGCCAAATGGGTTTTGCCTAATCCAGAGTTTCCATAAATCACCAACGGATTGAAGGCTGTTTTTCCTGGGCTCTTAGCCACTGCGTAGGCCGCTGACCTTGCCAATTTATTACAATCTCCTTCAATAAAGTTGTGGAATTTTAATGAGCGGTTGATTTGGGGGTCAATCTTAATTCGTTTAATCCCCGGAATCACAAAAGGATTTTTGATTAACTTCTCCTTTTTAGGCTCCTTGGCATAACTAGGAATACTAGCCGTTGCGCCGCCTGCTGCAGCGGCGACATTAGACGTAAAAGAATTGGACGAGTTCGTCTTGGGGCGATTCCCTGGAGTCAAAATTTGATATTCTAATCTTCCATTTTCACCTAGCTCACGCTTGATGCTTGTTCTTAAAAGACTCACATAGTGTTCTTCAATCCATTCATAAAAGAAGTTATTAGGTACTTGAATTGTCAGAGATGAATCTGTCAAATGAATAGGCTTGATAGGAGCAAACCAAGTTTTATATGCTTGAGAATCTACAAACTTCTTAATAGAGTGGAGACAGTTGTCCCAGACACTGATGTGCGATTTTTCCATTGTTCTTTTAGCGTTTCAATTCGGTGATCAAAAAATCTTGCGGTACTAAAAAGTTTGGCGATCTTTTAATAAAGTAGGGCTACAAAGTTCGCAATAATTTCTGTAAGATAAAAATTCTTGCCCAAAAAATGAAACATTTATTTTTTGCTAATAATTAAGTGTTGTTATATTCACATTATCAGCATTTTATACATATTTTTTAATAGCAATTAAAAACTAATCAAGGTTTACAAAAAAGTCTTGAGATAGCCAAATTTTTGCCCACGAAAATGACTTTCCACACCACATGTGGAAAACAATACTACACAAAAAAGACCTAACTACTTGATAAGCACCCGCTATGCAGGCGTTCATGAAACGCCTTACTGTGGAAAAATATTTTTTTATTTTGTAGTTATGCACATTTTTATTTTATCGGTCAAAATATTTGCAAGTCTTATTTATTTAGTCTCCATGATTACATTTCTTTTTTTTTATACAATCTTTGCTCAAACTAAAGGCGCCTAATTTGTTATTCCTTTACTCCATCATACGCTTAACCCTAAATATCTCTCATGAGTTTTTCGATATCAAAAGCACCCTACTCCACTGTCCAATTGGCCAAAAGAGATTTAGCTTTCATCCAAGCAGATAATCAATTAATGACGTTTATCCCCTTTCAGGACACCTTGGATGGCTTGCGCAAAAAAATAACTCATCGCCAACAATTTCCTTTTTTTCGAAAGGAACTCTGCCAAGCACTCATTAAACAATATACTCCCCTACCCGATGCCAAACGAAGTCTGCAAAATATTGACTTACTCCAACTCAACAACACTTTTACGGTAACGACAGCTCATCAGCCGTCACTATTTACAGGGCCATTGTACTTCATCTACAAAGCGGCTTCTTGTATTCATTTGGCTCATCAATTGCAAACAGAGTTTCCTACGTTTAATTTTGTTCCCATTTTTGTTTTGGGCGCCGAAGACCATGACTTTGCAGAAATCAACCACCTACACCTATATAATAAGACCATCGAATGGAATAAAGAAGCTGGCGGCCCCACGGGACTCATGTCCACTGATGGGCTCCAACCAATTATTCAAGAACTATCCAACATTCTTCCCGATACCGAGCATGCCAAAAAAATAATTGGGGACTTGTCCTCTTCCTACAGTGCGGACAAAAATTTTGCGGAAGCGACTCAAGAGTTTGTTCATCGGCTCTTTGGCAAATATGGCTTAGTCGTGCTACAAATGAATGCCCCTGAGTTAAAGCAGTTGGCCATCCCTATTTTCCGCAAGGAAATCATCGACCAACCTTCCTTCGCCCTCATTAATCAAACCATCACTCAATTAAAATCAATCGGCTTTAAGCCCCAAGCCAAGCCTCGTGAATTGAACCTATTCTATATGACCAAAGATTTGCGCAAGCGAATTGTCTTTAAAAATGGGCTCTACCAAGTTTTGGACACCAAAATCACTTGGACGCAAGCCGAAATCCTACAAGAGCTCGACCAATCTCCCGAATCTTTTAGCCCCAATGTCGTCACTCGCCCGCTCTATCAAGAGCTTGTATTGCCCAATATTGCCTATGTCGGCGGCGGCGGAGAATTGGCGTACTGGCAGGAGCGGCACACACAATTTCAGGCATTTGGGCTTAGTTATCCAGTACTGATACGGCGCAATTCTGCCCTATTTGTCTCACCTTATATCCAAAAGCAACTGAATAAAATCAAGCTTTCTGCCAGTGATTTATTCAAATCATCCAAAGACCTAGCACTCCAAATAGACACTGATAATGTGGAGCTTACGGTAGAAAAAGAGTTGGATTTATTATCCCATCTGTATGATTCGCTTGCGCAAAAAG
Organism: uncultured Saprospiraceae bacterium; assembly: GCA_964438645.1. Classification (GTDB taxonomy): domain Bacteria; phylum Bacteroidota; class Bacteroidia; order Chitinophagales; family Saprospiraceae; genus HyVt-613. Next base: position 7,988 of record CAYTLX010000064.1, read on the forward strand.
CCGATTCAATAGATGCGACATTGCGACCCAGTATCCTTGCGGAAAAAGCGAAACAAGAAAAAGCCATCAAGAAAATCGCTTCCAAACTCAATAAAGCCTACAAAGAGAAAAATAAAAACACCATCTCAAAAATTGAAAAACTTCAAGGGAAACTATTTCCCAATGGTGGTTTACAGGAGCGATATGATAATTTTTTGCCTATTTATGCGGATTATGGGCAAGATTTTATTGACTTTTTAGTGCAAACGCTTAATCCCCTAGACAAAGAGTTCGCCATCATTAGTGTAGTGGATTCCTAAGCATACGCACCGTTCGTCTCGACCGACCACTAACCATAAGACAGTATATTAGGGATTAAAAAAACATTAGCCTAAATCCAAAACTTTATAAATTCACAAAATATCCGTATCTTGAGTGCAAAATACTCCTAAAATGAATAAATCTACCCAACTTGTACTTATTTTTTTCTTTTTTTGTCATACTAGCATCAGCTTTGGTCAATTCACAACCCTACATAG
>CAYTLX010000065.1:0-3501 GCA_964438645.1 uncultured Saprospiraceae bacterium
ATTTTGGCTTTTTCATGAAAACCCGCTAAATCTCCCTTAAAAAAGGAGAGTAAAGGACAAAATTATTTTTGCTAGCGTCCTTGTTCATTTCAGGTTACCCAAACGCTCGTAAAAACTTACTCACCCAATACCCTAAAAGCGAAGCGCTCTAATCCCCCAAATCTCTTCTGGAAGGGTCAAATTTGCCAAACGGATATTGGGAAGGCATGAATTGAACGTCTTGGGCGGTAGCTTCAACTTCTCAACCAGCGAAGTCCGAAGGACAAGCGTCTCAACCAGCGAAGCGCTCAACCAGCAAAGTCCGAAGGACAAGCGTCTCAACTAGCGAAGCGACTCAACCAGCGCAGCGTCTCAACTCCTTACCGAATAAACTTCCGCTCAAACACCGTTTCATTACCCATACCATCGGTCGCAACAATCCTAAGAGTATGCGACCCTTTGGGTACATGTTGGTCAAAAGTATAAGTCAAGGTAGAACCACGATATTCCATCATAATCCATTGCCCATCGACTGTCGCACGATACCGAAGAGATTTGGCAGTGCCTGTGGTGGAAATGTCGTCTTTGACCTTGAAAGACATGGTTTTGTACTTGCTCATATTGTTTGCAAAGCGCTTTGGCGTGATGGTCGGGGGCGTGTCATCTATCATAATCGCATACTCTCCTAATGCACGTACTCGACCTTCCATTTTGTTGAATTGCCATTTGCCGCCTGCATTTTCCCAGCGCCCTTTTTTGTCCTTGTGGGCTATAAATGCCTTGGTGCGCTGCTCCGCAGATAGCATATCAGCAGGAATCGAAAGGTTAAAATATCGCTGTACTGGTGTCGTGAATTGATGGATTTTATAGATTGGTCCAAATATATTGTCGCTATGCTCATGCGTCATATCCATCTTGAAATAGATATTTTCATAAAAAGTACGGGGCGGGAAGTGACAAGTCAATCCACCAAAATCAACATCGTTGGCTTGTTTGTAATCAAATAGATAATTAAAGCTATTTTCTGGTTGGGGGGTAAGTGCTCCTTTTTTTACCCAAAAAGTAAGCTTAGACTTATTGCCGGGCGCATCTGCCACTTGTATTTCTACTTTGTGAACACTACGGTCATAGAATTTTAGTACGCCCCCTTTTTGATTATATATCTTAAGCCGGTTACCTGGCAAAGAATACAGTCGATGATAAGTACTGTTTTTGGTCACTTTATCTTCATAGTCCAAGTGAGCATTCACCATACGAGTATCCGAAAAAGAAAAGCGATCTAATTGGAAAGAATAAGTAGGGATACCATCGACTTGCATCGAAATGGCATAGATTCCATTCCAACTGGATGAGCCTTCCATATGGTCAAATGCTTTTAGCGCAAGCCCTAGCTTCTCTCCACCAATGACTAAAGTATCTCCAGTGGCTAGGTGGTAACTATTACCCTTTTTCTTCAATGTTATCTCCTTTTCCTGAAACGGAAACAACTGATCATCAAGGAGATAGGTCTTTAGTTTGTGTAATTTTGGTGCGATATTATCTGTTAGCGGAAGCCCAAAACGTAGGGCATTCAAAGGCTCTTCGGTACGTCTATCCCTTATCTCAAAGTGCAAATGTGGCCCAGACGAAGTGCCAGTATTGCCCATATAACCAATGGTCTCCCCTTTGCGAAAGCGAAATAAATCAGATGGTGGATGCAGGTCAACCGAAAAAGATTCTTTTTGATATTGCTTCTTTTTGACATACTTGGCGATAGCAGAACCAAATCTGCTTAAATGACCATAAACCGTAGTGTATCCATTGGGGTGATTCATATAAATGGCGTTGCCATACCCACCCGTTCGGACTTTAATACGTGAAACATATCCATCTGCTGCCGCTACGATATCCGCACCCGAACGCCCATTAGCGGATTTAATGTCAATACCAGCGTGGAAGTGATTGGGGCGCAACTCGCCATAAGTTCCTGAAAGCACCATCTTATACTTGATGGGCGATCTAAATTCTCCTTGCGGAAAAGCTTCCCCATAAATCAGAAATGAACTCCCTAGAACTAACACCAAAAGACTAAGGAAAAGATATGTTTTTAGTTGATACTTCATGGTTGTTCTGTTTGTTGGAAGGGGTCAGGTTATTTCTTTACTGATATTATTGATGAGTAAGTTCCAATCCCCTTGGTAGGTTTTTTCGGCGTTATTTTTACGCATATAAGTTAAAAACGTGCTACGTGGGATAGTTGTTGCACCTAGGGTCAGCATGTGTTGAGAAACCACTTGGGCGTCGATGAGCCAAAAACCTAGTTTTTCTAGTTCGCGGACAAGTGTAATAAATCCAAATTTAGACGCATTTGGCTTTTTAGCAAACATAGACTCCCCAAAAAAGACTTTTCCTAAGGAAACACCATACAATCCACCGACCAACTCTTCTCCGTCCCAAACTTCTACAGAATGGGCCACGCCTATTTTGTGCAAACGAAGATAGGCATCAATAAAATCTTGAGTAATCCAAGTTTCTCCTTCTTGGCCTTTACGCACTTTTTGTTTGCATTCTCGCATAACTTGCTCAAATTGAGTGTCATACGTAACACGATACTTTTGTTGATTAAAATAAGAGCGCATACTCTTATGCACCTTGATGTCTTTGGGGAATAAGACACATCTCGGATCGGGAGACCACCATATCGGGGGCTCATCTTCATTATACCAAGGGAAAATACCCCAGCGATAGGCGAGCATCAATCGATCGACACTCAAATCCCCACCCACAGCCACAATACCATCTGTATTATGCACTCCATCAGGATGTGGAAAAGAAATCTCGTCTTCTGGAAGCCATACTATTGCCATCCTAAGTCATTTGTTTTCAATGTGTTAATAGGGAAAATCCATTCAGCCTATTTTGCATTGGCTGAAAATTTAGATGGTTATACCATTTCAATAACTGCCGAAAGACCTTTATCTACGAGCGCATCCTTTTTGGGTTTCAAATCTTCTTTGTGACCTGATTTGACAATGGCCCTACCTTTAAAATGAATCAATAATGCCAATTGCTCTGCCTGTGTGGAGCTATGCCCAAGCACGTTCTCAAAACATTCAATCACCCAGTCAAAAGTATTATGGTCATCATTATAGACGACTAGCTCCGCTGGAACTCCTGTCGAAGTCTCTTCATCTTCCAAAAGGTCAACCTTTACTTCTTCTTCTATTTCTGGCTTAATCGGCATTTTAAAATTTATTTTATTACCTTCGGAGACCACAAAACGTAGGTCATCACTTATATAGTGTAACAAAGATAGTAGATTACTTTATTTGTTTCAAGCGCTTGCGCAAAAAACATCCCGAACCAGATTACTAAGCCCGGTATTGTAAGTATAAATATTATTTGGAAGAAGGAAGTTAGGGCTTGGTGAGCACAAGAACACGGATGGGACGGATGAGACAGATTTTGCACAGATTAAGTTGCTAAATCCGTCATTTGCGAAGCAAATAAAAAATCCGTCCTTATCCGTCGCATCCGTCAAAT
>CAYTLX010000065.1:3601-8469 GCA_964438645.1 uncultured Saprospiraceae bacterium
GTAGCACCCTAGGAACGATACCACTGAAACTTAAGTTAATGTGCTAAAAATATATACCATTCCCAAAAATTATTAGTTTCTTTGATGAAGAAAAACAAATAATATGCTCAAATCTATACTTTTCCTTGTGGCCATGGCTGGCTCTGTGGCGGCGATGGCTCAAAATGCTACCGATATGGCTATCGGTGAATGGAAACTATTGCTGCCTTATAACCAAGTAAAATCCGTGACGCATAGTGCCGATAAAGTCTTTTTTGCATCAAAATACTCCATCGTATCAAGAGATAAGACCGATGGGAGTTTAGAATTTTATGACTTAGTTTCGGGGCTTTCAGAAACGGATATCCGAATGATTAAATACGATAAAGTTTCCAAAAGTCTTTTTGTCGTGTACCAAAATAGCCAAATAGATATTCTCCAAGACGGACAAGTGTTTAGTTTACCGATAATCAAAAATAAAGAAATTGTAGGCGATAAATTTATCTATGATATTTTTTTTGATGGCAACATCGCCTATTTGAGTTGTGGGTTTGGCTTAGTAGGCCTAAATACATCGACTTGGGAAGTAGATTTTTCGACCTTTACCGAGAAGCCTGTAAAAGGGGCTACAGTACTAGATGATGAACTATATGCTTCTGTGACCGATGGGATTTATCATATCGCTCAAAATGCGGGGAGTATCCAAGATTTTTTAGCGTGGTCCAAAATAGATGATTTGCCGGGCTTTTCAGCAAATCTTTTGGGGGCTTTGAATGGTACATTGTATTTTGGTGCAAACAATAAACTGCTAGCTTATCATCTTGATAATCAGCTAGTTGATACTGTTTTTGAAGGGGTCAATCAGCACATCACCAAATTAACTCAAGAGGGCGAAGGCGTATTAGTTACTTTCTATTGTGATGGTCCTGGTCAATGGGATGATTGCGATGGACGCTTGATTTATATTGCTCCTTCCGGAAATGTGCAAATAATCAAAAAACCCGATACTTATCGCCCCATTGATGCGATTCAAGATGGGGGAGATATATGGGTCGGTGATCAATGGTATCCTTACCGAAAAATTAGATTAAGCGGTGGGCACGAAGAAGTTTTTACCGTAAACGCTCCCTTTTCGCAGCGAGCATTTGAAACGAAAGTGATAGATGATACACTTTATGTGGTCGCGGGTACTTGGTCACCCACCAAATCCTTTCCTGGGGTTGTAATTGCGGATGGGGTGTTTTCGCAAGACTTAAAAAATGGACAATGGGGTTTTGTTAATCGGGTCAATTATCCCGTCTTAAAAGATTCTTTGGCGGATTATAATTTTATGGACATAGAAATCAATCCAACCACCAAGAAAAAATATATCGCTTCCTTCGGTGGAGGAATTATCGAAAAGAAAGGAGACCAAATCAAGGTTTATAACAAAACCAATTCTTCCTTGCAACCAGAGCCTGGTTATGATACCCGAATTAGTGTGATTGATTTGGCTTTTGATTCGGAAGAAAATCTCTGGGCCACCAATTATTACGCAAGTAAACCCTTATCCGTCTTAAAGCCAGACGGTAGTTGGCAGAGCTTTTACTTAGGCTCTTCCAATGTGGCGACCAATCGGATGGTCATCGATGATTATGACAACAAATGGATCATCATCGTCTCCAAAGGTCTGCTTGTCTTGAATACTGGAGCCAGTTTAAATAATACAAGCGATGATGAATACAAAGTGTTTACACAAACGAATAGTGAGCTCCAATCCAACACCCTTAATGATCTAGCCATTGACCAAGATGGAAGTATTTGGGTGGCTACGGACAAAGGCGTCGTTGTTTTTGAATGTGGAAGTGATGTGCTTGGCGACTTCTGTAAAGGCTCACGTAGAATTGCGGCCTTAGATGGATTTAATGCCTATTTGTTGGATGATGAAAAGGTGAATAGTGTGATGGTAGATCCTGCCAATAGAAAATGGTTTGGGACAACGAATGGCGTTTTTGTGCTATCTCCATCTGGCGAAGAAGTAATTGCTACGTTTAACGAAAGTAATAGCCCATTGCCCAACAACGATATTCAGAGTTTATCGGTTGATGACAAAACAGGAACGGTATATATCGGCACTTCCTTTGGCCTAGCAAGCTATCGGAGTGATGCCTTGGAAGGAGGGTTTGTGCATAAAAATGATGTATATGCCTATCCCAACCCTGTCAAACCCGATTATACTGGACCGATTGCGATTAAAGGGCTTGCGCAAAATGCCAATATAAAAATTATGGATATTGAAGGTCGTTTGGTCTATGAAACGCAGGCCTTAGGTGGGCAGGCAATATGGGATGGTCGGGACTACAATCACCAAAAAGTAGTATCAGGTGTTTATTTAGTCTTCAGCACTTCGGAGCCAGGATTGTCTGTGGATGCTGCCGTGGCTAAGATTGTGATTGTTAATGATTAACTTAAGCCGAAACTTAATCACTTCATCCCAATAGACGCAGACATTTTGGGAAATATTTCTCGAAAGAGTTGATGTCTCTTGCGAGAAATAATGAGCGGAATCTTGCGACCCAAATGCCCTTTTTGCGCAAGCTTAATAATCATAATCCTAAAAATAAGTAGATGGATGTACGAAATTGACTCAATATCTGCATAGCTGTAGCGATAGTGTTTGAAGTAATTGGTTACATAAAAATTATCTGGAAAAAATTCTACTCTTTTTAATTGCCAAAGTGTAAAATAAAGCAATAAAAAACCCGAAATAAAGAACAAAATGGCCAATAAATGAAACTGGGTCTTGGGAATTGGAAAAGCCGCATACATTTCTGTTGTTAAGGCGGCATAAGTAAATGCACCAAAAAAAACCACCCAAAATACAGGGAAGGCTATCCTGAAAAAAAGAGTAAAATTAGAAGAAATCTGTATGGATTTAGGGGAGTTTTGAGTCTTAGGCATTGGCTTCCGCTTTTTTTAGTTTCTTCACTACTCGGGCTGAAATAAAAATGCTAACTTCATACAATCCATACAAAGGAGTCGCAATCATAAACATCGTCATCGGATCAGGTGGGGTGATAATCGCTGCCACCAACAAGATAAGCACAATCGCATGTTTGCGGTATTTTTTCATAGAATCAGGCGTCACTAAGCCTATCTTGGATAAGAAGTAAATGATAATCGGAAGCTCAAATACAACGCCAGTAGGAATGGTGAACATAATCAAATAACTCACATAAGACGTTAGAGTAGGGGCGTTGATCACGCCATTGATGGTATAGCCTATCAAAAAAGTAACGGCAAAAGGGGCGATAATAAAATAACCAAACAAAATCCCAAGAATAAATAAAAGAGAACAAATAGTCACAATGCCGCCCGCTGCTTTTTGCTCATTGGGATAGAGCCCTGGCTTCAAAAACAACCAAAATTGATAAAAAACATAGGGAAAAGCGATCACCAAACCCAAATAAAAGGCGACTTTCATGTGGGTCACAAAGGTTTCTCCGAGTTCTCGGGTGATTAAATTAAATTCAGGCGGTCTAAAGCATAAAGAATCAGAAAGTCCACAAAAAAGGCGATAGGTGATAAAATCTTTGGACTTGGGACCTAAGATTAAGTTGTCAAATACAAAATCCTTAAAAAGAAATAGAACAATGGCTACCGAAAAGACAGCAATAATGGCCTTAAAAAGGTGCTTGCGCAACTCATCTAGGTGATCTAGGATGGACATTTCCTTTTGGGCTTGACCGATTTGTTTGGTTGGACTCATATAGTGTATGAATAAGGGTGCAAAGCTAAGAAAAGTCTTAGTTTAAAGCCTAAATTATAGAAAGTATATTGCTTGATGAGATAAAAATTAGGAAATTTGATAGATAGCCGTACCTTTGCAGTCAAATTTTTGAGAAATATTACCTAAATGGATATACTTATCAACGTGGCAATTTTTGTAGTAAGTCTAGCTGCTTTGCTTAAAGGAGCCGACTTTTTTGTAGAATCTGCCGAAAAAATTGGACTGTCTTTTGGTATCTCCCCTTTTGTGATAGGGGCGACGATTGTTGGCTTTGGGACTTCCTTGCCAGAGTTGGCTTCGTCTATTGCTGCGGTATATGCAGGGGCTTCAGAGATGATTGTCGGTAATGTGATTGGGTCTAATGTCTTTAATATTGCGGCCGCCTTGGCCTTAGTGGCGATCGTGTCTGGCAATGTCAAGATTGAGAAAGACATCATGACCAATGATATACCCATGTTGGTTTTTTCGGCAATGTTAATGTATTTTGTATTGGCCGATTTTCATATTAGTATTTTTGAAGCAATAATTTTAATTGCGGGTGTGCTTATTTTCTTGCTCTACACACTCAAAGATGATGATGATAAAGTGGATAAGAACAAAAGACCAAAGGCGATAGGAAAGGATTATTTGATGTTGTTAATTGGGGTGGTTATGGTGTATTTTGGTGCGGTTTATACGATTGAAGCGGTGGTATTCTTTGCAGAAAAAATGAATGTAAGTACCCACTTAATAGGATTGACCGTTGTAGCTTTTGGTACATCCCTTCCGGAAATAGTAGTTAGTCTCGCTGCCGCACGTCAAGGTAATGCATCCATGGCAGTGGGTAATGTCCTAGGCTCTAACATATTCAATACCTTTGCCGTGCTGGGCATTCCAAGGCTTTTTGGCCCTATTGAAATCAATCATGAAATTATGAAATTCAGTATGCCTTTCATGGTCGCATTAACCGTCTTATTGGGCATTATCTCTATCAGTAAGCGGATTACTCGATGGGAAGGCTTATTGTTATTGCTTGCTTTTGCCTTTTATGTTGTGGAAGTCTTGAAGGGGGTTTTGGGGTGATGGGGTGCGCTCCCTACGGTCGCTGTTGGTCTTTGGTGCTACCGCAGCGACATACCAC
>CAYTLX010000066.1:0-8365 GCA_964438645.1 uncultured Saprospiraceae bacterium
TGGTAAAAAGCTGACAAATATGCGGGCTTCGGGCTCCGATGATTCGGCAAAATTAGCTCCGCCCATCATTTTCTCCATGGAAGAAGCCATGGAATACATCAATGAAGATGAGTATCTAGAGATTACTCCAGAGAGCCTTCGTATGCGTAAGATAACTTGGAGAAAGAGTTAAGAATCAAGACTTTATAGGTTTTACTAGGTAGGTGCCCTTTCGGTTGCCTACCTTTTTTTTTGCCGCAAGGCTACTAGTCAATAGCTCCAACTTTAGAAAGATACGTCCAAAATATTTGTTTTTATTTTTTTCCTTCGTAAAGGAATGTAAATCAATACGTTAGCTTTTTCGCAAAAAAAATCTTTGCAGAATTCACTTTTTTTCTTTCTTTTCTAAAAATCTTTTTTTACTTTTGCATAACCGAACTTTGTAATCCTACCGCAAGGACTTGATAAGATAAGGGGTCTCCTTATTTTATCTTTTCAAAGATTTTAATCGTACCGCTACTTGTTTATTTTTTCTATGTGCTACATAGATTAGGTACACTCGTGTAATCCCCCCATTTTTGATGATGGTGATTATTATTTTACTTATTTACACACTAGTTTGAAACACTACAAAAAATAAATACCTGCATGGAAGAAATACACGTAATAAAAAGAGACGGCACCAAAGCCCCCATAGACTTGACCATGATTCACGAAGCGGTAGAATGGGCTTGTAATGGTTATGAGAATGTCTCTGTTTCTGATATCGAAATACACTCAAAGCTCCAGCTTTATACGGGTATCACTACTGCCGAAATCCAAAAAGTCATGATTCGCTCTGCGGCGGATTTAATCTCCTTAGAAAAACCCAACTATCAATATGTCGCCGCACGGTTGACTTTGATGGACTTGCGTAAAAGTGTCTATAAACAAACCAACCCTATTCCTTTTGAGTATCTAGTGATGAATAATATTCACAAAGGAGTTTATGATAAAATCTTATTGGAAAAATATACCAATCAAGAAATTATCTATTTTGGGAAGAAAATCGACTACGATCGAGATTTTAAATTTACTTACGCAGGCATCACCCAGATGGTCGATAAATACCTTCTACAAGACCGTAAGTCCAAGGAAATATACGAGACCCCACAAGAAGTTTTTATGTTGATAGGCATGTATATGTTTATGAACTATGAGAAGGCCTTGCGGAAAAAATTTGTCCTAAAGTTTTATAATGCGCTTTCGCAATTTAAAATTAGCCTGCCGACTCCTATTATGTCAGGCGTACGAACACCGCTTCGACAGTACAGCTCTTGCTGCTTGATTGACGTAGGCGACTCTTTGGACTCCATCGTTCACTCCAATGCTGCCGTAGGTTATTATACCGCCCAACGTGCAGGTATCGGGCTGAATTTTGGTCGGATACGTGGTATTAATGCCAAAATTAGAAGCGGAGAAGTTATTCATACAGGTCTAGTCCCTTTCCTAAAGGTATTTGAAGCCACCACCAAGAGTTTTACCCAAAACTCCATCCGTGGCGGGGGTTCGACTTCTACCATGCCCTTCTTTCATTGGGAAGTTGAAACTTTCATTCAGCTAAAAAATAACAAAGGAAACGATGAAAATCGGGTTAGACGGATGGACTATTCCCTTGCGGTCAATAAACTTTTTAGAGATAGAGTACGCAAAAACCAAGATATCACGTTGTTTTCTATGGAAGAAGTTCGGGATTTGTACGACCTTTTTTATAGTGCGGATGTCGATGGTTTTATCAAGAAATACAAAGCTTACGAAAAAGACCCAACCATTCGTCGTAAGACTATTTCCGCAAGGAGCTTCTATTTGGATGTCCTAAAAGAGCGCTACGAAACGGGGAGACTTTATATCCTAAATGCAGACCATGTAAATACCCATAGCTCCTTTAAGGATGGGATTTATATGAGCAATCTCTGTCAAGAAATTACTTTACCGACAAAACCACTCGAAAACGTTGACGGGACTGATGGCGAGATTGCTATGTGTATTTTGAGTAACATCAACCTCGGTAAGTTAACAGATATTTCAGAAATGGACGAACTAACAGACTTGTTAGTAAGATTCCTAGATGAACTGATTGACTCTCAAGACTATCCTGTCAAAGTAGCCGAAATCTCTACTAAAAGCCGACGCAGCTTGGGGATTGGCGTCTCTGATGTGTTTAACTTCCTAGCCAAAAATGATTTACACTACGATACGGTACGTGGACGACAAGTCGCTCATGAGTATATGGAACGTTTTCAGTATGGCTTGATTACCGCATCCAATAAATTAGCTAAAGAAAAAGGAGCGTGTGATTATTTCAATCGCACGAAGTATTCGGATGGACTCTTCCCCATTGATACCTATTGCAAAAATGTAGATGAAGTAGTCCCTAACAACTTGAATTGCGATTGGAAAAAACTACGAGCTTCTGTAAAAAAATACGGCATGAGACATTCCGCTTTAAGCGCCATTCCTCCTGCGGCTTCTAGTTCTATTGTTTCTAATTCTACACCAGGTGTGGATCCTGTACGCAAATATCTTATTGCAAAGATGAGCAAATATGGACCACTAAAGCAATTAGTGCCTGGATATGATGAATATGCCGAAAATTTCACCTTGGCTTGGGAAATTGACAATGAAGCTTACATGAAATTCATCGCCATCTTCCAAAAGTTCTTGGATCAAAGCATTAGTACAAACATGTACTATGACATCTCCAAGTATGAAGACCACAAGGTGCCAGTGCGTGATTTGATTCGGCACGAAGGCATGGCTTATCGCTACGGTCTAAAGACCTTATACTACCTAAATAGTAATGATAACTCTGGAGATGCATCACAGTTATTGGCTCAAATAGATGAAGCACAACCTGAAGCAAATGGAGTGTCCAATGGTCACTATGATGGTATTGAGATTGAAGTAGATGCCTGCGAAGGGGGCGCTTGCTCTGTCTAAGGTTTATTATGATTACATAAAATAAAGGTAACTGTTTAGGTACCATACATTTTTGCCATAAAATGCCTATTTTCTGCCTAAAAATCAGGACACCTAAACAGTTACAAATAAAGGATAGCCACTTGTGGCTATCCTTTGTTGTTCAAGGACTTATGCAAATTGATGATAGCCAGCCTTTAACCGTTAGCCTATCTTTATACCATTCTGCCGATGCACCGCTGCACCGAAACTTCAACCCGTAACTATATAGTTACCATTTTTCCAATTAAAATCAACCGAGAAGCATCCCTATCATAGCCATTCAACTCATAATCCCCAAAAATATCTACAATCTCCAAGCCTGCTTTCGCAAATAATACCCTAAAATCATCTAAAGTATATAATCTTACCCTTTCGGAAAATGCATACTCCTGCTCCTCTTCTACCACCATTATCTGTTTTTTGACAAAACCAGACTCAATCTTACGAGAAATATTAAATGTGGTCTCACCATCTATAACAATTTCTTTGGGGCGCAAGCCTTTGACTACCTTATGCGCATTGAAGAAATCCAAAACCAACAGGCTATTTTCATCTCGTAGCGCATCTTTCATATTAAGCAATACATCTAAATGCTCCTGATCTGTCTCAAAATAACCAAAACTCGTGAATAAATTCAGGACATAATCAAATTTTTGCTCACCATATATTTTACGCATATCATGCACCGCAAATTTCAAATGCGAATGCGCCGCACGCTGGGCAGCCAAAATACTCTCTTTGGACAAATCCAGCCCCACGACATTAAAGCCTTTTTCCGCAAGGTAAATAGAATGCCGCCCCTTACCACAGGCTAAATCCATAAACCAATCTTCTGGCTTCGCAGCGAGGTAATTCACTAGATTATCGATAAATTGTTGGGCTTCATCATCATTTCTACTTTTGTAAAGCCGATGATACCATGATGTATCAAACCAATCCACAAACCAATCCTTATTACTCATATCTCAAAAAAATTATTATAAAGCCATTAAAATAAGCTCTATAAGTTGTAAAGTTGCAAAAAAAATCAGACTTTTGTATCAGAATTGATAATCAATTAATCCCTTTGATTATCTTTTCGAATAGCTTACTCAAAACACATACGATGGCACTAAAAGAAACGGTATCCGGATTCAGGGGCACTTTTGGCAATATACCTGGAGAAAATTTGACTCCCTATGAGATTGTTAACTACGCCGCAACCTATGGCAATTGGTTGAACAATCAATTTTCCCACCCCAAAATTGTTGTTGGACGAGATGGAAGAATAACAGGCGAAATCGTCAGTGAACTAGCCATTAATACCTTACTGTCTATGGGCATTGATGTCATTGACTTAGGCTATTCCACCACACCGACCGTAGAAATGGCCGTTACCCATCACGAAGCCACTGGCGGAATTATCTTTACCGCTAGTCACAATCCCAAAGAATGGAATGCCTTTAAATTCCTAAACCAAAATGGGGAGTTCCTTTCGGCAAATAACATTCAACTGCTTCTGGATAATCTACAAAAGAAAAATTATGCTTTTGCGCAAGTGTCCGACCTAGGGGTGCGTACCAAGATTGACAATGAACACCTATACCACATCCAAAAAGTATTGGATGATGAGTTGGTCGATGCTGAATTGGTCAAAACAGCTAAATTTAAAGTGGTCGTAGATACCATTAATTCTACAGGTTCATTGGTGATTCCTGAGCTTTTAGAGCAAATGGGCTGTGAAGTAGTCCTTCTAAATGGAAAAATTGATGGGGAATTTGCGCATAATCCAGAGCCCGTAGAGAAGAATTTGCGCATTTTGACCAAGGCCGTCGTAGAAGAGAAAGCCAATCTAGGTATTGCCGTCGATCCAGATGTAGATCGGTTGGTTTTCGTTTCCGAAAAAGGCGACTTCTTTGGAGAAGAATACACCTTAGTGGCTGTTGCAGACTACGTATTGAGCAAAAAGAAAGGCGCAGTGGTCTCTAATATGTCTTCATCCTTTGCGTTAGCCGATGTAGCCAAAAAATATGATTGCGAACGCTTCGAGTCTGCTGTTGGCGAAGTCCATGTTGTCCAAAAGATGAAAGAAGTAGGAGCCGTCATAGGCGGAGAAGGAAATGGTGGTATTATCTATCCACCTTTGCACCACGGGCGAGATGCAATCATCGGCATCGCTCTATTTTTGACCTATATGGTCACATCTGGTAGAAAGGCATCTTCTTTGCGCAACTCCTACCCTTCTTATTATTTGTCTAAAAACAAAGTCACTCTTCCACAAGAGCGTATCAATGAAGTCATTACCCGTCTCCAAGACAAATACAAAAAATACAAAACAAATATGGACGACGGCTTAAAAATCTATTTAGATGCGGGCTGGGTACACATCCGTGCGTCGAATACAGAGCCCATTATGCGCATCATTTCTGAAAGCACTACACCGACAGTTGCCGAGAACCTTTCGGAAAAAATTATGATGGATATTGGTGAAATGGTTTTTTAGGAGTTCAAGGTTTAAGAAACCATATGTCTCAGGCGGTTGCAGCGTTGCGGCGTTGCGTGATACCCAATGTCGTGGGCGGTAGCAGCACAAATAAGGTTAGGTTAGGTTAGGTTTCCCAAACCCTTGTTTCAATCCGCATGCAATAATTTTATTGGTCTGTGTGTGAGCTATTCAAGGTTTAAGAAACCGTGTGTCACGGGCGGCAGCACTATGCTCCTATGCTCCTATGTGTTAAAAAATGTCTCGGGCGGCAGCCCCATGCCTAATACTCCCATTTCTTAGAATAACTGTCGAAATAATTCATTCCAATCTTAAAGTGAAATACCGCATTATCCAGCGTATTATCCGAAGTCACCCCATATAATCCCACACGAAATAACTGACGAAATAGGACAACTTTTCGCTCTAACCCAGCAAATAACTCCGCATGGGCAAAATTAATATCGCGAATTAATAAAGTACTGGCTCCACCCGCTAATTCCAACTTTAAAAAGCGCACGAGTGGCACTTTATTCAAGATGGTACCGTCAAAGTGATGGATAAAATTGGCTCTAAAGTACTCATTACGAGTGTTTAAGGTAGGGCCAAGCAATTGAAAGGATCTGATCGGATTAGAAAAAATACCCTGATCCGAGCCCCTAAAAAATTTGTGCTCCAAAAACCTTAAATCCCGATGATTGATAAAACTAACCGCTTTTACCGCCCATTTAGCATAACCTAGTCGTCCTAATTTTTGATAATCTTGTACTCCAAGTTCCAAAAAATCATAATCTACTTCACTTCCTAATACCCCTTTCAACCCTTTGCGATATTCCATAAAAAACTCTGGCCAATTACTACCCAAAATCACCTTCTTGTTGTGATAAAAATAATATTTTTGGAAGGGTCGATACTGAAGACGCAACTTCACTTCTGCCTTTTTGTATTCTTCAAATTCTTTGGGTGCATTTTGCTCCCCAAACAAATCTTTTGACCATTGGGACAAACTAAGTCCAGAAATAGGTATCTGATCAGAATATTTTAGCGTAAGCTCCCCAAAAAGTCCGTTGACAATTTCCATCCGCTGTTCAACACTAAGGGATTTGGTGCGAACATAATTGGCTCTACTAAATAAAGACTCAACGGACGCATAATTGTTAATTTGATCGTAAAAGTCTCCAAATCGCACAAAGGTTCGCATAAATTTTTTCGGAAGAAAGGTATATCCTATACCGATTTTGCCCTTTACATCTTTATTCGTAAAGCCATAATCAATATCTCCATCAAAATGCAAAATCTGATTACTTGGAAATTCTTTGCGGAAGCCGCCGCCCAAAGAATGCCGATACCCTCCAATGCCCAAAGGCTGAATTTGATCCAACAAAGGTGTAAACCAATAGGTCCACCCTGAAAAACTATTTTTGTGCCCAAATCCATTCAAAACAACATCCCAAATCCCGATATGATTATAAATAGAATCTTGCTCTCGCTTATATTCGGGGGACTCATGGTGCAATCGAATACTATCAGATTCCAGCATAAAAGAAAGCTCTTCGGGCTTAAAGGTCACGGGACGAATATCCACCCAAAACATCGAATCCTTATCAAAGGCATCCACCGCATACGACTTCACTTCTCGATTAAAAAAACGTTTCGGCAAGTCCTGATTGATTTTATATTTTTGATGTCGTACACTTACGTTACCAATAAAATGGTTCTTTCCTTCTTTGATGGTGTAGATGATTTCGCGCCTTACGGGCAAAGAGTACTTTCCATCAATCCACGCATAATCTTGATGAAGATTAAAATCTCTCGCACCAAACATGGCGGGTCTATTAATGGACAAATCAACCGATTTTATGGCATAAGTAGAGTCTTCAATAAATATAAATCCGTAAAACAACGCGTCACTCTTAAATCTAGGTATCACCTTGATTCTAAACGTTTTATGCCCATCTTCTTCAAACGCACCTGAATAGTCAAACCGATAACTCAATCCCGCATTAATAGCCAAAGGGCTTAAAATCGGTTTAGAACAAATGCTCGTAAAATCAATACTATTTTGATAGAAATTAAAATCAGGATCAGTGACCTTATAAATCAAATTTGGATTGGTGGAGCGCCATTGAACGGGTGCGATTTCTCCATGATCTGAATAAATACTAACCGTCATATTGGATTGATATTTATTAGAATAATCATGATTGGCGACCACCACTTCTTTGAAAGTATGGGGAGATTTGAAGTACACTTGGGAGACGGACTCTAGTAGTTGCAGATTATCTTTCGAGAAAAAAGCATCTCTATTTTTTTTGATGGCTTTCTCTCGTGCTTCCTGCTTTTTCTTTTTTCGTTTGCTCAGCTTTTTGGTGCCTTTCACCAGCAAAAGCGTATCGCTTTTTCTTGGTTTAATGAGTTTTCTATCCAAAGTCATTTTGACGTAAGTCTCGCACTCAAAATTACTCAACTGTTGCAAGTATTTTTTCCTATTTCGCCTAGCCTTACTCATGATGGCTTTGCCCAAGCCCTTGGTATTCGCCACCACCTGTACTTCACCCAATTCTGTGGGATCTTCATACAAAACAACATCGGTTTTTGTGATTTGTCGTGGTTCAACATGAATCAATTGCTCTTCAGATTTGAATCCTAGATAGCTAAAAACCAAAACATAGTCTCCAGGGTCAATGTCAAAAATATAACGTCCTTTCACATCTGTGGAGACCCCCAACGAAGTGTTTTTCACATAGATACTCGCAAACGCTAAGGCTTCACCATGGCTATCTTTAACGGTGCCTTTTATTTGTTGAGCAAAAATCGGAGTGACTAAAAACAGAAGTACTGCTGTGACTAGGAATTGGATTATTTTCATATTGGAACGACGTATTGAACCGCAAAACTACTACAATTAAAGGTAACTGTTTAGGT
>CAYTLX010000067.1:0-8322 GCA_964438645.1 uncultured Saprospiraceae bacterium
AAAATAATTTTGTCCTTTACTCTCCTTTTTCAAGGGAGATTTAGCGGGTTTTCATGAAAAAGCCAAAATTGTTTTTGTGGGAATTTTACTAGGTGGTTGATAATGAATTGATTATCTTCTATTAGAGATCTACCAAAGCCAAGATAAAAGTAAAGGAAGCCGCCGCAGGCAATGGATTGTGAAATTTATTTCACACCTTCGAGTAGCGTAGCGTTACGAGTATTTTTTGTGGGTGGATTTAATTCATAGTCCATCAATTGAACGATTGCACATCAAGCCCTCCTTCCCCAAATTTGAATAAGCATTCTCCCCATTTTTTAGAGATTTGGGCAAATTTGACCCTTCCAGAAGGGTACAGCGTATTCTTTTGGTTGGGTGACGGGTATTTTGGTAGTTGGATGCGAGCAAAATTTACTATTTGTCACACCGTTCCCGCTTGTAAGGGGAATAAGAAGGGGTTATTGAATGCGATAAATAGAAAATTTTGCGTCATCTGTGGAAGGATGGTCAATTGAACGCTTGCGCACTTGAACATTAGCCCCTTCCTGCAACTATGGGCAAATTTCAAAAAAAGAAAAGCCCATGCGATGCATGGACTTTTCTAGGGATTATAATTAGTTGTATCTTATATGTTGACTATTAGAATTCTTTAGCAACATTAAATTTCTTATTGACAGTGCCATCTAAAGTAATGACTTTGGCAATATACATACCAGATTTAAAGTCTCTTAATGGAAGTACGTAATCATTGGTATCTAGACCTTGAATGTTAAGTATCACACGACCTTGCATGTCCATTATCTCTATATCCGTTGCCTTAAATCCACTATTCAAGTGAATATGTACTTCTTCGTCGGCAGGGTTAGGGTAGAGGACGACTTGATTGGGATCCAACTCTGCATAGCCTGTACCTGCAAGGTTGAGTGCTATCTGAGTAGAACCACCATCAATACTAAAGGCTTGACCAGTAGTATTAGATACTTCTCCACCGTCGATGGTAATGTCTATCTTTCCTTCATTGAGTTTATAGCCATCAAGTTCATCATCAATAATAAAGTTCAAGGTACCGATTATGCCTTCACCACTTGCAGATAGTTTTCCAGTTCTAGTGATGGCAGATTCTAAGCGACCATTATAGGGAGCTTTAGCCATCGAAAGCGCAGCATCATTTTGAGTCAACCAGCTTTCATCATTGTAAGCGATATAGGCATTGTCAAAGGCATCTACCCAGTAGTTCACATTGAAAGTGAAACCATATACATCTACCGCAGGGTGAGATTCTGTACCCAAAATCAATGGGATGGAAACAAAATCCCCAGGCTGCGGGTTGCTAATCGAAGGAGTCCCAAAGTGTATAGAAATTTGCTTCTTGGTGGCAGGTATTAATGGGGTGAGATTATCATTTTTTGCGTAAGCAGTACTAACTGCTAGGGTATCTTCTGCTGTAATTTGTCCATCGCCATTGGTATCCACAAACTTTAAATCAATATCTGAATAAGGATTGTCCCAGTTTTCCCCTTTGTGCGCATACCAAGCAGTAGAGTTGTCTGTTCGTGCCGTACCTACTTCGCCAAAAAACAAGCCAATAGGTAAGATGTCTTTTACCGACACAACCCCATCCTTATTGGCATCACCTGGCCAAATACATCCATCATAGCAGGTGGCTGGTGCATCAATCACATCCACTGTTACTTTTATTTCTGTGCATTCGCTATTGGACGCTAGGCAATAATTAACATCAAATTCATCTAAACCCATAAAATCAGTATTCGGCCAATAGACTAACATGTTATAACCAGAAACATCTTCTCCATTGATATTGATGGTTTGTTGTCCTTCTAGAAATTCAAGCACACCGTTATTGGGCTCGTTGATAACTTCAAATCCATAATCCTGAAAAGCAACAGGGTATTTGATGACTAAAGCGCCATTGGCGGATGTAGTTAAGTCAAAGGTACCTTTGGAAGGCGCTTGATTGCCAATACCGATACCTACATCAGCTGTTTCGATACTAGGGTTGTACATGTTTCCCGCATTGTAAGTGAAGGAAACGCCACCAGAATAATTGTTAGGTGGTGTGAATGTAAACTCCCCGCTACCATTATATACAAGTGTCCCTGCTTGTGGTTGAGAAAAACCTGTTACATAGTAATTACCGTTATCATTATCTTGAACGTTAAAGGTAATGGGCGTGTTGATGGCCGTGTAAAACAAATCTTCTATGGCCACGGTATTAGGTGCCGGTTTGTCATATACTTTGACAAAAATTTCTTTGGTAGTTTGTACACTATTGACTAAAGTATTTAAAGTGAAGTAATCTTCCCCATAAAACCCGTCATTGGGTGTATAAACTAGTTCTTGTAGGTCATTAATGACCGCATGTCCATAGGGCGGTTGTTGGTTAATGATGTAAGTAGTCCAATCCAAAGGTGTTTTTACAGGGGTGTCTTTGGTGGTACCTAGATGAATCTCTCCATTCACAGGATCACCTGCCACTACACTCACGGTATAAGTACCTGTTGCACAAGTGCCCAGTGTGTCACATGCCGTGTATTTTATTTGCGCCATTCCTGTATAATCTGCATCTGGGACAAAAACAACCATCCCGTTGTTTGTGGTAACAGTACCGCCTTCACTAAACGTAACATTTTTAAGCGTTAGTGGCGGGTTACTGGCAAAGTCATTAAGTAAGACATTTGCTCCTTCCGATCCATTAATAAAAGTAAAGCCATAGTCATCTTTTGTTTTGACTATAGATTTAACCATTTCAAATTTATAGGTGTGGTAGCCGTAAGTAGTCGGATTCTGATAAATTTCAAGTGTGAACTCATCAAAACCAATAAAATCAGCATCAGGTGTATAGGTGACTGTAAAATTACCAGGACTTACATAACTTAAGGCATAGCTGCCATGTACTGGAGATTTGACTAAACTAGGGATGTTAGGTGAAGAATAAACATCAAATGAGTACACTTGATTCTTAATCAAGATAGTTCTTGCATCATTCGTTTGGGCATTTAAGCCAAAAGACATCACGACAAGCAACAAGAATATGGTAACTCGTTTGACTAAAAACATATAAGGGACGTTTATTACGACGCAAGATAGGTGATTTTTCGCTAATTTACAAGCGACATTTGGAAAAAAATGGAATAGCTTTCTCATTAGCTTTTTTTTTAATGTTTTAATTACTTGGTTTGCAGACTGTTATGCAATTCCCTTGCAAAAGGGCGAAGCATAAAAAAGTTTGGTAAAATGGTCAAAGGACTAAACTATTCTCGGTTGGGAGCCTTCATGTGCAATAAATTGATTCAAGATATCGTGGAAGCAATGTATTAGGACACATGATGGAATGTTTTCAGGTGTTCAAATTTGATGCCATATCCACGATTTATAAATAACAAATTCAATTTTTTTTATAACTGTTTGGGTGCCCCTATTTTTAGGCAGAAAATAGGCCTTTTTGTGTATGTTGAAGCTATTTTTTTTGAAGCGTAGCACCGCTACGTGATAAAAACATAGCCAAAACAGGCGCAAAAAGGGCATTTTATGGCAAAAATTAGCGGTTACCTAAATAGTTACGAATTTATGGTGACTACTTTTTCACCTTCCAATAAGAAACTAGAGCAATAATCAAATAGACCCATGGCGCACCATGCAGCACGAAATCAAACCAATCCATTGGTTGCATTCCTTTCGCACCACCCAAAACCCATTTTAACTTCCCCACTATATGGGGAGACGGAAAAAATGGGGCTAACCCCAAGGTCAAACTCCCTACAACCCCTAAATACAGCCTTGATTTTGCTTCTTCTAAGGGTGTTCTATTTGTTTGCTGATTCATTGCTCTTCGATTATGGGACAAAATTAGAGTGAGAAGTGATAGGATGACGTGATAACCATCACATTAGCGCATAATGATGCTACACTTCTTTACAGAAAACCAAAAGCGAAATATTCCTTCCGAAATATTTCGCTCTAAAAGTCTAATTAAGTTGGTCTAAACCTAACCGACATTGATCAATTCTACTTCAAAAATTAAAGTAGCAAAACCCGGAATATTAGGTGGCGCTCCACGCTCTCCATAGGCTAAGTGATAAGGAATGTAAAAACGATATTTACCTCCTTCCTGCATCAATTGTACCCCCTCTGTCCATCCAGGGATGACTTGGTTGAGTCCAAAAGTAGCGGGCTCACCACGATCCACAGAGCTATCAAACTTTGTACCGTCCAGCAAAGTACCTACATAATGCACCGTGACTTTATCCGTAGCAGATGGGCTTTTGCCGTTTCCTTTGGTGATGACTTCGTATTGCAAACCAGATTCAGTGGTTGTGATGCCCTCCTTTTTTGTATTTTCCGCAAGGAATTGCTCTCCTGCTTCTAACACGCCTGCATTTTGCACCTTAGATTGTTTGGTTTGATACTCCGTGATGAGTTGATTAATTTCATTCACATCAATCTTAAAGGCATTTTCCTGAAAAAAATCAGTCAATCCGTCCATAAAGACCTTCGTATCAATACTGCCAAGATTTTGGCTCGCTAAGTTAGAAGCAATGGACAAACCCAATGCATAACTTACTTTTTCTTTTTCGTTCATCGTTTTTATTTATCTTTTTCTTCAATCTTCAACAATTCGACTTCAAAAATCAAAGTCGCATTGGGTGGAATATCTGCTCCAGCACCACGTGCTCCATACGCCAATTCAGAAGGGATAACAAAGCGGTACTTTGCTCCTTCTTTCATCAACTGCAAACCTTCTGTCCATCCTTTTATCACTTGACCCAACCCAAATGTAGTCGGCTCGCCCCGCTTATAAGAGCTATCAAACACATTACCGTCCAATGTCATTCCTTTATAATGAACAGTCACTTTATCCGTAGCCTTTGGTTTTTTGCCAGTACCAGGCGTCAATACTTCGTATTGCAGCCCTGACTCGGTCGTTTTTACGCCAGGTTTCTTCGCATTTTCTGCAAAGAATTTTTTAGCGATAGCATCCGCTTTTTTCTTTTTCATTGCCGCTTGTTCTTTTTGATATCCAGAAATGGCTTCGTTAGCTTGCGCCAATTCAACTTTTAGTTTCTTACCCTCCTTTACATCTTGCATGGCTTCCGCCAAAAGTTTAATATCAATGTCCCCAAGAGACTGCCCCTTGAGATTGCTATAAATACTCACTCCAAGTGCATAGCTTGCCTTTTCTCGTTCTGTCAAAGGTTTAGGTACTACAGGAGCTGGAGCTGGAGTTGCTGTTGCCGTTTGGGCTTTTTTGGTTCCCGTACAACCGAATGTCGCCAAAAGCATTACAACGGCCAATAGGCTAAATATTTTCTTCATTTTCTTTTTTTTTAGTTGCTTTCGCAAAATGGTTATTTCTTTGCTGGTACTGGTGGTACTGGTGGTGCTGGTGGTGCTGGCTGCGGGCCTAGTACTTTAATTAGCTCAACATCAAAAACCAAAGCGGAATTTCCAGGTATTGCTGGTGGGCTGTTCTCCCCATAAGCCAACTCCGTAGGAATAAAAAATTTGTATTTAGCGCCTTCCTTCATAAGCTGCACCCCTTCTGTCCATCCTTTTATGACTTGACTCAGACCAAAAGTAGCTGGTTCACCTCGATCAACAGAGCTATCAAAGGTGGTGCCATCGATTAACTTTCCGACATAATGAACGGTAACTCTATCGGTAGCCTTAGGTTTTTTGCCTGTTCCTTCTTTAATCACTTTATATTGAAGTCCTGAAGCCGTTGTTTTTACGCCTTCTTTTTTCGCATTTTCCGCAAGGAAAGCCACGCCAGCAGCCAAAGCTTTCTTTGCTTCTTCTGCTCGTTTTGCTTTTACAACTTCCATCTGACTTTTTTGATAGGCACCAATTACAGAGTCAAGCTGCGTAAGCTCAAATCTAGTACTTTTACCTTCCATAAAGTCTTCCCTCCCTTTTTTGAACTCATCTAGATTCATTGCGTCGAAGCCTTGTTGAGTCAGATTTTTGGCAATAGAGAATCCTAGCGCATACGAAAACTTATCATTATCGGGCTTAATAGAATCGACAAAATAAGATCTCAAGGTCTGCTGCATATCAGCATCTTGCATCTCGATATCTCCTTTTTTCACCACATCAGCCATCGCCTTCTCCATTCTGGCAAAATCGACCATTAAGCTGTCCTTTTTAAAGTTTTTACCATAGTTAACCCCTAGCGCATAACTAGCATTGTCAACGGGAGAATAATCTGCTGCTGATTTACTAGATTCAGGATCAGTCTTACAAGCGGTAAAAGAAATCATGGCTATCAAAGCCAAAAACAAAAAATTTTTCATGTGTATTTTCAATTTATTTAAAATAGAAAGCTTCATGGAGTCAAATATCCAAACAAAACCTTTCGTAAAAACGGCACAAAGGTAACGAAATATAATAGAAGAACAACTAATATTTAGCGAAAGCAAAAAAAAAAGTCCTAAAAGCAAAGCTTAAAGGACTTTTTCACTAGCGGAGGAAGAGGGATTCGAACCCCCGGTGCCCGTAAAGGCACGTCGGTTTTCAAGACCGGTGCATTAAACCAGCTCTGCCATTCCTCCTAATGGGTCGCAAAGGTAAGCGACTTTTTTGACAAAAAAAATTCTTTCTTAAAAAAAACTAAAAATATTTCTTTGTCGCCCACAAAAGAGTACTTGTATGTATGTTTGTAACTGTCTAGGTGCCCCTGTTTTTAGGCAGAAAATAGGCATTTTTGTGTATGCTGAAGCTATATTTTGAACGGAGGCGCCGCTACGTTATAATAAGATATACTGCTCCGTCGAACTCGGATAACGATGTCCAGCAAATACCTGAACCTTCCGAAGGTCATGCCCAGCGTCCAATAAATTCGTAATTACAGACTGCCGAATAGTGCGCGGATTTAGCTTGCGCATCGGAAAAAGCCCCTTTTGCGTGCTCACCAAATAACTAATTTCTTCCCCTTTTTCTGGTTTGCCTGACTTATTGATTATCAAGGTTTTAGTGTCCATTTTTAGCAGTTTGGGACGATCGTCATGGATGTATTTGTACAGCGGCAAGACCTGTTTAGGTCGTAATTTTAAAGTCCTAGAATTAGTTTTCGACTGCCCTGAACCTTGATTTTCGCTTGCGCAAAATCAATGTCTCCTAGCTCCAAATGGGTGATTTCTCCCGTCGTCAAACCTTTAGGGTTTATTTTTGTCTAAAAATTACTTAAATTTGCAGTATCACATAATTTTCACACAAAAAAGTATCTTTTAGGATATGAAAACAGGAAAAATAATTGCAGATTTAAGAAGCCGGCTAAGTTGGTCGCAAACTGACCTCGCTAATAAAAGTGGTGTTTCTAGAGTAATGATTGGCAAATACGAAAGAGAAGAAGCTGTACCGTCCATCGATGCAGCAAAAAAAATCGCTGATGCCTTTGAAGTTAGTTTAGATTTTCTCGTAGGTGAAGGCCAAAATGCTTCTTTTGATAAAAGGACTGTTCAAAGACTTGAAGAAATTGAAGCACTTAGTCCAAGTATCAAGGATAAATTATTTTTTTTGATTGACACCGTGATTCGAGACACCAAAGCACAAAAAGCATACGCTCAATAAAATTTAATAAAAATGAAACAGATTTTCCTAAATGTCCAAGACAGCAAGTTCAAGCTATTTTTAGAATTTATCCAAACTCTTGACTATGTCGAAATTGGTAAAAGTATAGAAGAGTTAGATGACTTGGAAGATATTCGTCTTTACGACCAAGCAAAAGAAGAAGATAATGGCGAACGTATTCTTCTTTCCGATTACATTAAAAAACGTAAAGCTAAGAATGCCTAATTACACGGTCAAATTAACCCGAAAAGCCGAAAAACAACTTGATAAACTACCTGACCAAATTGCTTTTCCTATTTTAGAGGATATTATGTCTTTAGCTGAGAATCCAAGACCTTTTGGCTCAAAAAAAATAAAAGGCAGAAATAGCTATCGTATTCGTCATCGAAACTATCGAATTATCTATGATATTATTGACTCCATTCTCATTGTTGATGTAATTGCTGTTGGACATCGAAAAGACATTTATAAATGAGAGCAGTAGGTACGTGGTACACGCAAGCCCCTTCTATTTTGATTTTGGGGAGTAGGTTTCTTCTGATTTTCTACGGGCTAAATTCGGAATAATCATGCATCGGGGCGCAGCCGACGGGCGCAGAGCAGCCCGCTGAATAATGGCAGTGGAAGACTGGAGCAGCGGCTGGAATGTAGTCCAACGAAATGTAAGCGGCTGTTCCAGACTGGGAACTGACATGAGGAGCTCAGCCAGTGCGCAGAGACCATGACAAGGGGGCG
>CAYTLX010000068.1:0-8249 GCA_964438645.1 uncultured Saprospiraceae bacterium
TCAGCCAAAAACATAACTTGCATTAAATAGAAAAAAGCCCGTGTTTATTGGGTTTGTTGCTATTTTTTTGCCAAAAAAATGACCGAACCATTGTAGTTATAGATATGCGCCAAATTTCATCTTTTGGAAAGTTGTCCCAACTTTCGGGATAGGACTTAAAAAGGCACGCATACACAAAATGAATGGTGTATGCGTGCCTAAGAATCGTCGTTATTTGAGCAATAGCCGATGCTATTCCATGATATACAAAACTTAAATTAATACCCTTTTGCTACGATTAATTTTACGGTAGCAGATTGATTGTTGGCTGCTTGTATATGCACTTGATAGAATCCATTGATGAATCTATCCAGTTCAATTCTAGCAGGTTTGCTGACGACTTCGTCAATATGTACCTGCTTGATGAGTTGACCAAATTGGTTGGTAATCATTACATCCACGGCATTGCCTTTGAACGGAAGTAAATCTAACTCAAAGTAATTGTCAGCGGGGTTAGGGTAGAGCGTGATTTGCTGTCTTTTGGAGAATTTAGCCACTTCCATATTGGTAAAGGACTTTTTACCCGCAAGGGTGATGGCTTCTATCCGATAGAAGTTAAAACCATCCATCGGCTCTGAATCTACAAAAGAATAGGTGGACATCAAGCGATGCACTAAATCCCCTTTGATGTGACCAATAGGTTCAAAATCATGACCATCTACTGAGCGTTCAATCACAAAGTAATCAATGTCTTCATTGTCTTTGATTGCCCAGTTAATATTGGCTATAAATTCATTTTGCGAAAGCGTCATAATAAATTGATTCTTAGCGGAATAGTTGGAAGATTGACAACCTACTTCCATGATGTATTTTTTGGCAACCGAAGGAAGTACCATCTGCCATGTGCCTGCCCAAAAATTCATGATTGCATAGTCATTATCCGCATCATTGTTGTAGCTCAAATCTAAAGTCACTGCATCATTATTGGCCCAAGCAAGCTCTCCTTCGACTGTTGCATCATTGAAGCCGATATAGGCTAGTTCGTTATCCAAAACACTCTGCACAAAATCATTTTCTTCTTGGGTATTCATGGTCGCTAAATAACCCCCATTATCTTCTGAAAGCGTTTTGGCTTGTATCCAAGTATTTTGTTGATTAGAAAGGTAGTAACCACTTCCGTTAAATTCGCCAAGCTTTTCAAAGCCGGGTTTTGTACCACAACCTTGGGGTGTAACCATGCCACACTCACGTTCTAGGATGAATTGTTTGCGTACTTGGTAATTCACCATCCCCCAAGTGCCTGCCCAAAAATTCATGACGGCATAGTCATTATCATCGTCATTATCATAGCTTAGGTCAATCGTGCTAGGGTCTTGATTGGCCCATTGCAAGTCCCCTTCCGTGGCAGCGTCATTAAATCCGATAAAAGCCATGGTTTGTCCCATTGCACTTCTAACGAATTCATTTTCGGTAGCATCATTCATCGTCGCTAGATATCCGCCATTATTTTCCGCAAGGACTTTGGCTACTTCCCAACGCTCATCATTATCTGAAAGATAATAGCCATGTCCATTGTATGTGCCCAAAAGCGTAAATCCATCTATTGGGTCGCAAGTCGCTGTGCCCGCTAAAATGGTCACATCAAAGTTACAACTTACGGTATTATTACAAGCATCTTGTGCCTGATAAGTAACAGTATGTGTCCCAAGCGAAAAGAAAGATCCCGACGGTAGCCCCGATAATTGTGTCATAGTAATATCACTGCTGGTGGTACAAGATGTGGTGGCAACTGGTAAATCCCAAGAAGCAATGGCTTCGCCTGTTGTGGTCGTAATGTCAATATTATTTGGACAATTTAAAGTAATCTGGCTGGAAGCGTCACAATTCATTTCGAGAACAAATTTTCGCTGTGTCCATACCCCTTCAAAAATCCAAGAACCATCCCAAGGGACAATCTCAGCATAATCATGGTCATCATCATTTTCTCCGCACCAAGTACAAATCGTATTGTAATTGGTGTAACCTAAAGCATCACCGTTGGCCCAAACTAAATCCCCTTCTGTGTCCATGTCGTTTAAGCCAATGAATGTCATTTCGTCAATATTTGTTTGGATATAATCGTTTTCTTCTTGCGAATTGATTGACGCCAAGTAACCACCAGAAGTTGTTGCTAAAGTATTTGCTTGTTGCCAGTTCATGGTGTTGTGAGAAAGGTAGTACCCATGCCCATTTACTTCGCCCATTTTTGAGAAGGCTAAGATAGAATTAGGGCAAGACCCAGCCGCATTTTGGACAGTAACCAAAAAGGAACAAGAAGATATATTGCCACACAAATCTGTCGCCTGATAGCCAATAGTATGCCCACCAATAACAAAGGTTGCTCCCGAGTATTGTCCACCTACTTGCTTGATATTCAAATCGTTAGAGATGCAAGAAGTTGTGGCCGTCGCATCATTCCATGTGACAATCGCACGGTCTTCTCCAGCTGGAGCAGATACGATGATGTCATCAGGGCATTGCATCGTAATGAAGCTAGTGTCTGCCCAAGTAACTATAATGGGGAAGCTGCAAAGGTGAAAATTGCCACAGGAATCCGTAGCTTCATATCCAATCGTATGCGTGCCGACCGTAAATGTGGAGCCAGACGGAAGCCCAACCGTTTGAGTCACCATGGTAGTGTCATTAGAAGGGCATGTCGTGGAAGCAAAGGCTTCTGTCCATGTCACTACAATGTTTGAATCTCCAGACGGAATTTCTACGTCTAGGGTGTCTGGACAAGTGAGCGTCAATTCACCAAAATCTACATCGGGGCCATCAAAAAAGAACTGCGGTCTTCCCGTAAGGGGAATATTAGTGGACAAAACGGTGGAATCTACACCTGTTTCCGAGTGATTCCATTCTCGCATAATTAAATCCGTGTAGCCCAATGTGTTAGGGAAAGAATATACACCGGAAGCAGTTTCATCAAGATCAATGGTCGTTTTTGCCCAAAGTACATACACATATCGGTTATTCACAGGGTCAAGGAAAGCACCGCCATCTAAGCTGTCTGGGATGTTCATTTCAGCCGTTCTAATAGGGTCGTAAGTGGTTTTAAACAAAGCATCCGAACTGGTCTTATAGGCAATTCCTTCATTCGTTTTTACAAGGTTGTCGTAAGGCTGTGAGCCCGTAATATTTAGGTACATCCCCATTAAATCATATTCGTCATTGGCTTGCGCAATGGTTTTTCGATCCGATAACTGATAGGGGTGAATTTGACGGATGTCTTCTCGCATGGCCGTAACTACTGTTTTGAGCATATAGTTTACTTGAGATTCATCACTCGCCATCGTGATCGGACTGAAGGCGACCCTTGGCGTATTATTTTCGGTTACAATCCATTCTTTTTTGGGAAAAGTAGTCCCATTATACCCATATTGATCCAGTAAAGCTTGGTAACTGTCTTTTCTTAACTTCATACCATTGGCGGCAGCGTCAGAATGTCGATATCTGACCCAATCATTAATACTTGAATCAAAATGCCCCAAAGTGCCATCAATATCAGGGTACGTGTGGAAGCCCATGACATCAAAATAGGCACCACCCATCAGTGGATAATCATCTGTCACTGTACCATCTAAGGGATTGTCGGTATTACGAAGGACGGCATCCAAAAAACTTTCAAAACCAACACCCGCTAAGGTGACATAGGCATCGGGGTCAACCGTTTTGATGATTTCATAGCTGATGCGCAGTGTACGGACGAAATGCTCAATAGGGGCATGTAGCACATAGTCACAGGGGTCTGGATTTTGATCCCACCAATTGCCTTCGGCATCTCCTGGTGGGCGCCAGCCTGTATTCCAGGTCAAATCAAAACCAGGTTCATTCCAAATTTCCCAGAACTTTACATGGTCTTTGTACAACATGACCGTTTTGTACAAATAAGCTGCGTAATAGTTGTCGTCGTTATAGGGGGTGCCATTGGCGCCATTATCCCAAATTGGCGTGTACAGATTAGCAAAAAGAGCCGATTCGGTGATGCCGTCAGAGCAATACACCGTATGATCTCTATGTGCTTCAGATGGGTAGCCTACGATACAAGTCATATCGGTCATTCCCAAGTTTTTCATGTGTTGGAATGTGTAAACTCTAGAATCATATCCCCAAGCTTCCACAAAGCTTTCAAATAGAGCAGGACGGGAAGTGGTTGCTCCGATACCGGTGAGTCCCAAAGCACTATTTCCTGCTGCAATGTCGGCTAAGTTTAAATCCGAATAAGGTGGATAGTAGTCGAAATTAATGCCTTGTCGAAAAACGCCTTGGTAAGGAGCTACTTGGTCATTGGCTGTGAAGGTAACTTGCCCATAGGACACCAAGAAACTACCCAAGAAAAGGGTTAGTAATAAAATTCTCATAATTTAGTTTTGTTGTGTGTGCCTTCTTCTTGTGTTAAAAGAAGATTTAATACAAGAAGATTTAAATCTTACTTAGGATAAATCTTTTGTTAGGGGGGATAACCAAGGTTTATTTTAAGCCAATTACAAAGGTAAGGAAATCTTGGTTCCAAGAATAATATAAAACGGTTTTACGGGTTATTACTTAGGCATAAGGCGATGCAAATTTATTTGCATTCTGGCAAAGCAAATTTATTTGCTTTAGGTTTTGCAAATAAATTTGCAATGCCGGTGCTATACGACTTCAGCTACGACAAAAATACTTCCTACAATAATGATTAAATCATCGGGGCGCGCTTTGCTTTTGGCAGCCGCAAGTGCACGCCTAACACTAGTATAAGCTTGACCGTTTATGCCTTTCTTCTGGGCTTGTACCAAAAGTTTTTGGGCATCAAGTCCCCGTGGGATATTCGCTTTCGCAAAATGGTAATAGGCATCTTTGGGTAAAATATCAAAAAGATAGCTTGAATCCTTGTCATTGACTGTCCCTAAAATAATAAATAATTTTTGATGTGGGATGTCTTGGATAGCTTGCGCAAAAAGGGTTAATCCAGCGATATTATGGGCACTATCTGCTAGAATCAATGGGTTTTGACCCAAAATCGTCCATCTTCCGATAAAATACGTACGCTTTTGGATATTTTCAAAGCTTTTAGGGCTTAAGCCCGTGATAGTTAAAGAATTTATTAGGAGTTGGTAAGCCGTAATGGCGGTGGCTAGATTTTTTTCCTGAAAAGGACCACTAATATCGGTTGCAAAAGGAAAAGTGGTATCCTGATAAGTAAAAGTGCCCTTGATGCCTTGGATATTATTTGATTTGATGTGGAGTTGTGTTACTTTTTCCGCAAGGAGTAGTGGTGCATCCATCTCGTCTGCCTTGCGGCGAAAAACGGGTAAAGTTTCCTCCTGAATTTCTCCAATGATAACGGGAACTCCTTTTTTGATGATCCCCGCTTTCTCTCTTGCAATTTGCGGAAGCGTATCGCCCAACATCGCCTGATGATCTAAACTAATATTGGTGATAATCGATAAAATAGGGGTGATGATATTCGTAGAATCCAATCGCCCCCCTAAACCTGTTTCGATGATGGCGATATCTACCTGCTCTTGCGCAAAATAATCAAATGCCATTGCGACGGTCACTTCAAAAAAGGATGCATTGATTTTTTCTATTTTGAGTTGATGTTTTTTGACAAAAGCAGAGACCTTGCGCTTTGGCATCAACTGGCCATTTATCTTGATGCGTTCTCGAAAATCACGATAATGCGGAGATGTATAAAAACCAACTTTTAAACCTGCGGTCATCAACATATTGGCCAAAATGTGAGTCACAGAGCCTTTGCCATTGGTGCCAGCGATGTGGAGAGTAGGGTAGTCTTGATAGGGATGATGGAGCAGCTCCATTAGCTCATTGATGTTCCCCATATCTTTCTTGAAAGCTTGTGGGCCGACTCGTTGAAACATAGGTAAGCGACGAAAAAGATACGCTAAAGTCTCTTGATAATTCATGTCCTGTTATTCTTTTTCAATAAAGAATTCGATGGCTTTGGATCTAAATCTAAGGTTAGTGATAGTGGACGGTTGTTGCCGAATTTGGATGGGTAGGGTGTTGGTTTGACTACCAGGTTTTATGTCTTTAAAGTCTGCAACTAGCTCAAAATCAGTAGGTTGCACTGAGTCGAATAAGCTCAAAGGAATAGAGAAGGAGATTTTTACTTTGTCTGGAAAGACCCGAATGGAGTCCTTGGCATGTAATAACGTAACGGGCACAAAAAAAGATTTTTCGGTAAATTGCTCCACGTTTAAGGTCACCGAAACCACTTCAGGATTGAGTATCAAGGTTTTGTTTTGGTCTAGTAAATGCAGTGGATGATTTTTAATACTAGACTGGTTGTTTTCGGGTTTCCATAATTCTGTGCCTATAAAAGGCATGTTCTCCACTAGGGTTTTAGGACCTAAAACATGAACAGAATCTGGCGTGACAAGAATCGGCCCCTTTTGCGTATAGCCTTGTGCAAAAGTGGGTTGGTAATAGACCTTGACGGGTAGTGTTTTTTGGAGTTTATAATCGATTCCAAGAGAGAACATATCTGGTGTAAAATCAATAATTTGGATGGCATCAGAAAACTGCTTTTCCAAGAAAGGAAGAATCTGTCGTCTATCTAAAGTGGTCGTTCCAGCTTTAAGGTTGGCGGTTTTTATGACAATTGGCTTATGAGCAAAGAAGTGCAATAATGACCAACCTTCTCCAGAATAGCTGACATGAATAGACTGCGGCGGTGGACTACTCCAAGCTAAGCTGTCAGGCAGTTCGCACACGACCGCTACGGTCTCCGAAGTACGATACTCTTTGGAGAGTTTTACAAATAACCAAAAAACGAAGGCGATTAATAGAATAATCAGCTTCGTTCTTCTTTCTTTGGTTAGAAAGGCAAAAGTAGATGATTTACTTTTCGACATAGGTATCTATGACTTCACCCGTTTGGATTTTGGGTAGAACTTCAGTCATTTCTTTAGAGATAGTGCCCCGTAGAAATCTTAAGAAAGTCTTTTGACCTACTTGAAGTGTGATGACATTGTCTTCCACTTTTGATATCTTGCCTATCAGCCCACTATTGGTAACGACTTCGTCCCCTTTTTTAAGATTGGCCGAAAAAGCTTTCTGATTTTTTTGCTTCTTTTGTTGTGGGCGAATGATAAAAAAGAAGAAAACAGCCATAATGGCTAAGGGGAATAGAAGTCCAGTAATGTCTCCCATACTATTTTGTTTTTTGATTTACGAAGCCACGAAGGTACAATTTTACTTTGTTTGGGTAGCTATTTGCTATAACAGTTATTGGTTTATTTTGTTTTTCCGTCTTATTAGTTGTGTCAAAGGTGACTACAATAGAGTCTATCTCTCCAGGTTGTAGTGGGGTGTTTGTGTTGTAATGGGGGACGGTACACCCACAAGTTGAATGGGCTACTTTGAGCATCAAAGGTCTTTTTCCCGTGTTTTTATAGCGAAAAGTGTGCTTTACGATGTCTCCTTCATTGACGGTTCCAAAATCATAGATTTTTTCTTCAAAAGACATTTTGGCCATTGAGCTAGTATCACGATCGCCGTCTAGGATGCTATCTTCGATACGAATAATCTCTGAATAATCCCCATCTGCCTTTTTATGGGCTTTGATGATGGGGTCTTTGTGGTTTTTGGTGCCTTGCGGCGAATCTTGACAACTAGAAAAAAGAAGAAGAAGGGCTGAAAGAAATAAGAAATTATATTTCATGGTGTCGCTAATTTTTTGAAGCATTCCACTTTCGCAATTGGTGAATGACGGCTCTAAAATCTTTATGTAAATCTGCTTTAAAAGTCATTTCTTCTTTACTCGTAGGATGTTGGATGGTTAAAGAATAAGCATGTAGCGTTGTCCGAGTCATGATGGGTCTTTCTTCTTCATATTTTCCAAGATTTAGTCCTTTTTTCTTAATGAAAGAGAGTCGAAATTCTTCTTGGTTGCCATACAAAAAGTCAATAGCCAAAGGATAACCAATGGACGCTAGATGCACCCTGATTTGATGTAATCTCCCTGAATGGATATTGGCTTCAAGTAGGGTGTAATACTTAAACGATTCTAAAACCTTATACGTTGTGATGGAGCGTTTTCCCCGCTTATTAATGACCATTTTGTTGTACCTAGTCATGGATGGCGCCAAAGGTTTATCTATGGTTCCTTCCATTTCTGCCATACGTCCTTCTACGAGTGCTAGATAGCTCTTTTGTACTCGCCGATGCTCAAAATCCATGCTTAATGTTCGGTGAGCTTCTGCATTTTTTGCAAAAATAATGAT
>CAYTLX010000069.1:0-8175 GCA_964438645.1 uncultured Saprospiraceae bacterium
GTGGAAATGAATTGAATATCAATGGGAAATTGGGGGAAATTGATTTTTTTTCTATTGGGTGCGAGAAAATTCATGAATTTTCTTTTGGTGCGAGAAAATTCGTGAATTTTCTTTTTGACGTGAGAAAATTCATGAATTTTCTCTACGGGGGTGGATTGTTTTGATAAACAATTCATTTTTTTGTTCGTCGGCAATGGGTGCAGGGGCATCAATCATCATATCCCGACCTTGATTGTTTTTGGGAAACGCAATAAAATCTCGTATGGACGCAGACCCATTCATCACAGAGGCCAATCGGTCAAACCCGAAGGCTATTCCGCCATGTGGTGGCGCTCCATATTCAAAGGCGCCCATCAGAAATCCAAATTGGGCTTCGGCTTCTTCTTCCGTAAATCCTAATAGCTTAAAATTGCGCTCCTGTAATGCTCTGTCGTGTATTCTGATAGAACCACCCCCTATTTCGGAACCATTCAACACCAAATCATAGGCGTCCGCACGGATTGCCCCCAATACCTTTCTATCCGAAGAGTCCATCTTGACAATATCATCTTTCTTTGGCGACGTAAATGGGTGGTGCATGGCATGATACCTTTCGGAATCTTCATCCCATTCTAACAAAGGAAAATCAACGACCCAAAGTGGCTTAAAATCCCCTTCTTTGATTAATCCATATTTTTTGCCTAACTCTAAACGCAAGCTATTCAACTGATTACGGGTCTTTTCGGCATCTCCAGAGAGAATAAATAAAACATCACCTGCTTCCGCTCCAAAACGCTCGCCCCAAGATTTCAGTTGCTCTTCCGAGTAAAACTTACCCACCGATGACTTGATTGTGCCGTCGCCTTGCAATTTGACATAAACCAAGCCTTTGGCGCCAATTTGCGGACGTTTGAGCCATTCTGTTAATTTCTTAAAATCCTTATTGCTCATATTATCAGCCTGCCCTTTCAGGCAAATACCCACGACCAACTCCGCATCATCAAACACACTAAACCCATGCCCTTTCACTAAGTCATTGAGCTCCGAAAATTGCATTCCGAATCGCAAATCAGGCTTATCCGAACCATACAAACGCAAAGCATCATCATAAGTCATTCTCGGAAAATCATTCAACTCAATACCTAAAGTTTCTTTAAATAAATGCTTTGCAAGCCCTTCAAATGTATTAAGAATATCTTCTTGATGGACAAACGCCATCTCACAATCAATCTGGGTAAATTCTGGCTGACGATCCGCTCGCAAATCTTCATCTCTAAAGCAACGTACTATTTGGAAATATTTATCCATCCCAGCCACCATCAAGATTTGCTTAAAGGTTTGTGGGCTTTGTGGAAGCGCATAAAATTGTCCTGGATTCATTCGAGAAGGGACAACAAAATCTCTAGCTCCTTCTGGTGTACTTTTGATTAAATAAGGTGTTTCTATTTCCAAAAAGCCTTTTTCCGCAAGGTACTTCCTAGACTCAATCGCTAATTGGCTTCTAAATATAATTTTTTGCTGCAAAGGCTTACGTCTCAAATCTAGATAACGATACTTCATCCGCAAGTCGTCTCCCCCATCCGATTCGTCTTCGATAGTAAAAGGTGGCGTTTTAGAGCCGTTTAAGATATTCAATGAAGTCACATCTATTTCGATATCTCCCGTTGAGCGATTAGGGTTTTTATTACTACGCTCTCTGACCGTGCCTTCTGCTTGAATGACAAATTCACGGCCCAATTTTCGGGCACGGTCTGCCAATTCGGGGTTTTCATCCATATTAAAGACCAATTGAGTGATACCATATCTATCTCTCAAATCAACAAAAGTCAGTCCGCCAAAGTCTCTTCCAATTTGGACCCAACCCGCTAAAGTTACGGATTCGCCCACGTTGGCCATTCTTAATTCTCCACAATTATGCGTTCTATACATGGATTCTTTTTTTATTGGTAAAATTTGCGCAAAAGTACGATGTTTTTACGAAAGACCGTGTTTTTTGTTGGATTATTGCGGTTACCATCCACGAAACACCACCAACAAAATCTTATAGCCTGCTTGGATACTCCCTTTAATTGTACCAGACACCTTGGACACGCCCACTCGTTGCCGATAATTGAC
Source organism: uncultured Saprospiraceae bacterium (assembly GCA_964438645.1). Classification (GTDB taxonomy): domain Bacteria; phylum Bacteroidota; class Bacteroidia; order Chitinophagales; family Saprospiraceae; genus HyVt-613. The sequence continues at coordinate 2,095 of CAYTLX010000069.1, forward strand.
GGGCACTTCGGTCGTTTTAAGTTTTTTGCGGGCGGCTTTGACTTGCATTTCGGCAGTCCAGCCAAAATCAGGATCTTTCATCCCCAAGACCATCAGGGCATCCCACCGAATGGCTCGAAATGGTCCTAAATCCGTAAAGTGATAGCCATATATCCAACGAATCAAAGTCGTGGCTAGCCAGTTCCCAAATTTTTGCGGAAGCGTCATCGCCCCCCCTTCTCTCTGCCCCAACGAACGAGAGCCAATGACCATATCCATCTGCTCTTCGATAATGGGGCGCACGACATCAGGCATCTGCTCTGGAAAATCCGAATAGTCTCCATCTAGAAAAACAACAATATCGGGTTTTATCGAAAGATTTTGAATATATTCCATTCCCGCAAGGCAAGCTGTCCCATACCCTTTTTGTGGTGCTTGGACGACAATTGCCCCTTTGGCTAACGCAACCTTGGCGGTACCATCGGTGCTTCCATTATCGCCGACGATAATATGCCTAACTAATTGATTAGGAATACTTTGGATAACCAATCCTATCGAATTGACTTCGTTTAGCGCAGGAATTATGACATCTATAATCAATTTTTTTTCACAAAAGTAACCAATAAGATGACATTATTTTCGTTAATATAACTCAGGAGTAACTTAGAAGACGTATTTTATTTTTTTTTTACATTTTCCCCCTATTTTAGCTCTTTTTTGCTTAAATTGAGCCAATGAAAAACAACAGTACCTATGATTCAATCCATACCGTTTTTGAATAAAACATGGACAGTTGCCCATGTAGAAAAAATCGAAGACACCACCGACAAAGTAAGACACATCTGGTTGCGCACCGAAAAGGTCATCAAATTTAAACCTGGACAAAACATTTCCTTGTATCTGCCTATTTCGGATAATGAACCAGAGAGAAAACGCACCTATTCATTAGCCAATATACCCAACGAAGATGGGCTATTAGAAATATGTATTTCGTATGTAGATGGCGGCAAAGCTTCGGACTTTTTGTTTAATGAAATTACCATTGGAACCGAATTAAAAATCCGTGGCCCGCATGGCAAGTTTACACTGCCCAAAAAAATCAATAAGGATATTGTTTTCATCTGTATGGGTACCGCTGTTGCCCCTGCCCGGAGCATGATTTTATCTATATTTGAGCAGAATCTTTACCGCAAAAAAGTCCATCTTATTTTTGGGGCACGCACCAAAAATGGACTACTTTGCATGGATGAATTCTTACAATTGGCTACAAAATACGGTGAGTTCAAGTACTCTTTTACCTTTTCAAGAGAGACCGACGAGACTTCCAAAACAAAAAGAAAATATGTCCACGAGATATATTTGGATGAGTATAAAAATCCACGCAATGATGTTATTTTTTATGTAAGTGGACGCCCGTCTATGATAGAAGAAACAGTGGAAAATCTTATCAGCCTTGGCTACAAAAGTAAGCAAATTAAATATGATATGAATATTTAGTGGAGTGCACTCCTGTGTCGCTTTGGGTCTTTGGTGCTACCGCAGCGACTTAGTTCAGCGACGAGTATGCTTAATACTTAAGCTTATCTACGATGGCTTTGATTTCATCTAATACTTTAGATTCGTCTTCGTGCATGGGCATATTGGCATAAATGGCCGATTCTATGCGCGCCCACCAATCTTTCAACTCTTGAACCTGCTCTGCACTATTGCCTTTCTTTTTTAATAAATCAAAGACTTGATTTTTCTTAAATTGCGCATGCGGAAGTTGTAATTTATCTTCAAAATAAAGCTCTGTCTCATTTAGTACTTCTTGGAGATATTCTTTCCCAGCAACGAGTTTAGAGATAGTAAATGCTTCGGGACGACTAACCTTAACAGGCTCATTATCAGTAGGTTGTTCAATATTCTCTGACTCAATATTTGGGCGTTCTGCTTTTGGGGGCTTCATCAAATTGGGCTCAACAGTGGCTACTTCTGGCAGAATATCCCGATGGCTGCGCTTCCATACATATAGACCGAATAACAATATGGCCAAGCCCAATATGCCCCACACAAAAGGCATGTAATTTACGGAAGTTATCGCATCTACTTCTGTATCATTCTCTTCGCTTACGCTCCCTTTCCCAACCGTTAGATTTAGCAAAGGAGACTTAATTTCTTTAAAAGACTCAGAGACATTATCAAAATAAGATGTTTTAACTAACAGGTTAAACTTCCCTATTTTTTGCGGTTGAATCAGATATTCAAAGGTTTTCTGAAAAGCTAATTTACCGTCTCTTTGTCTGATTGTATCTTGTATGACCTTTGCAGGAAAAACCGAAAACTCATCGCCTATTTCTAAAAATGGAGCTTTAATTTCCGTCGGATTACTAGTCCCTGTTAATTGCACTTTTAGGCTTACGGCATCATCCATGGAGATTTTTTTGTCACTCAAAACGGTTTCCATTTCCAAACGCCCGGTGGCACCAGAAAAATTATTAGGAATCGGTCTAGGGAAATTTTTTGTACGAATCTCAACAGGGTCAGACTTTAATATTTTAGTATTATAGCGAGTGGAAGAAAAAAACTGCTCTATAAGGCTCGTATTTCTTGATTTCACTTTTTCGGGCACTTCAATATCAATCGTCATGGGCTCTAATTTCACTAATCCAGCTTCCGTAGGATATAAGGCTACTTGTTTAATGACCTTTCGCAAATATTGCTTTCCGTTTCGGACTTCATATTGTCCATTCTCATCGACTTTCAAGTTTCTTACGATAAAAGACTGGTATTCATCTTCACTACGCAGCGCCATATCCGCCAAATTTATACTCGTATAAAGCACATAGTTTACATTAATTTGGCTACCAGGATAAGCAGGCGTATCCAACACGACTGTTTCCAAAAATACATCGTCAAAATCTCCCTTTTGTGTTGAAGTACTGGCTACCACCTTCACGGTCAATGAATTAGAAAAAATCTTTTTGCCTTTATAGGTAGCAGATGCGGGTTTGATGGTATAGGTTCCTGGATTGAGTCCAGCCAGTGTGTAAGAATAGGTCGTTTTTTTAGTTATCTTTCCATTATAAATTTTGGTCTGGCTTCCGCGAAAAGGCCCAGACACAATTTCTAGCCCTTTAAAACTGGGTGCTCGAAACGAATTATTGAGTTGCCCTTGAAATTCATACGTCACTTCAAAGGTACTCCTAACCAACACTTCTTTTGCATCCGTACGTGCCACCAGCGCCTGTGCCTGAGTAGCTTGCGCAAAAAGGAAACAACTAAAAAAAAGGACAAAAAATGATTTCATTGAAAAGTCACCGATTAGGTTCATAGGGGATTTGGTTATTCACTTTTTTAAAGACGGTACGTTTTACGCTTTTTCTTAGCAGGCTCAGCGGGTACGGGTGGTGGCACAGGAGAGCGATTGAAGAAATGATCAAAAAGACCATTTTGTTTTTGTGGGTCTTCTTCTTGAATGCCTTCTGGATTGGGCAACACCACAATATCCTTTGCTTTTGTGGAGACAGTCCCCTGCTCCGTCTCTACCGAAACCGCTGGAATCGTCCAAATGCCAGGGCTATCAGGTTTCAAATAAAAGGAATAGGAAGATTCTTGACTTCTATCTCCATTGACAATAGAAACAGAAGACGAAACATTTGGTCCTGATACAACTTGAAAATGAGCAAATTCGGGCGTTTCAAAACCGTTTAAATCTGCCTGCTTCATGGTATATGTCGCCCTAACTAAATTATTCATCAATACCGTATCTTTATTGACAGAAAGTGTGAATTCTGTTTTTTGTGCAAAACTAAAAGAACTCACCAAAAGAAAGACTAGAAAGAAAATCTGCTTTTTCATTGTTTTAGCTTTAATTATTTGACTTGGGTAATGTGTTCACCTTGCGCTGTTTAAAGGCCTTCGGCGTTCAACCCCGTTCAACCCGTCTGCTTCAAACTGGCAGTAGAGCAAAGATAACGAATTAGTAGGTCTATGCACTCATTTGGACATCAAAAAACGTCCCAAAAGGACAGCACACAACAAACAAAACGAAAAGGCAATTGGTTTATTATTCAGTAAAAATTTAGCGACTGCCCATTTCTTGAATAGCGTAGATGATATTATCTAAACCTTTTGGATGTTTCACATAATTCACTTTGTGTTTATCTAGTCCCCAAACGGTCACTGTAATTATTTTACGCTTATTGCCATAAGCGATAACTAAGCGTAATGGTATCGGCTTGGGGCTTTGTTTTTTTCTTTTGGCACAAAACAAATCATCACAGTCATAAATCCGTTTCATCTCAAAAAACCCTTGGGACTCCACATACTCCATAAACTGCTCTAATTCTGCACGGGAGATAAATTTTCTATTGACCTGCAAGCCGCCTTTCCTACTTTTAAATTCCTTGACCAAGCGGCCATTGCTTTTTATATGAATATAATCTCGAATGATTGGATTAATTCCCCCATAATATCCGCCCCCAACAAGCTCGACGCTGATGTATTTACCATTGCCGACCATATTCATTTTGCCCGCTGATTTCTTTCGTCGAGCAAATAACTGACGCAACCAAGATTTTCTTTTATCCCTTTTTTTGGCTTTGGTAGCCACAATGACATCGGGCAATTCATATGCCGGCTTAATAAATGGAGATTCTTCGGAAGTAACCCTAGTAAAATGATACTGATATTTTCCAAGGCCATCTGATTGCTGAAATTCAATGACCATACTCCCCTTGCCGATGGAGACAATGTCAAAAGAATCGACATCTTTGAATCTATAGACCAGCGTTTTACCTGACACATTCCATTTGCCAAAAGTAAAATTACCATTCAGATACTGCTGATAAGTCTTGTCATATTTAAAATACAAGAAATAATTATAGTCTTTCCCTGCCTTATGAAGAATCGTATTTGATTCTTTTTGGAGCGTATAGTTGTACTTCCACTTGGTTTCAATAAACTTACGCTCATCAAACCCCCACAACAAGCCATCTGGCTTTTGCGCAAGCATCATCACACCGTAAAGCATGAATATAAGCGTTATATAAATTTGTTTTTTCAACATATGTTGCTCTAGTCGGCAAATAAACAGGATTTTTACAAATCTTGCCCAAGAATTATATAGATTAGAGACAAAAATCATGCGAAAGGGCTCTCTATAGACCAAACACATTATAAAGATGTAACCAAAAAAGCTTAGCTTTGCCTATTAAAATAAAATCACTATGGCTGCCGTAACTTCCTTTACGTTCAATCCTTTTCAGGAAAATACCTACATCATTTTTGACGATAGCAAAGAATGCGTCATCATAGACCCTGGTTGCTATCATCAAAGCGAACAAAAAATACTGGCCGAGTATCTCAACAATGAAGGACTAAAGCCTGTCCGCCTACTGAATACGCATTGCCATTTGGATCATATATTTGGCAATCAATTTATTTTTGACCAATACGGTCTGTTGCCAGAAATACACGAAGGTGAATTACCCATTTTGGAGAGTTATCCAGTGGTAGCAGAGCGATATGGAGTGCCCAATGCACAGCCTTCTCCCCTACCAAAGCGTTTTATTGAAAAAGATGAAGAAATAACTTTTGGCGCAAGCAAGATGAAAGCATTACTGACTCCAGGGCATTCTCCTGCTAGTATCAGTTTCTATTTTGAGCCCGAAGGCTTTGTTATTGCTGGAGATGTATTATTTTACGAAAGTATTGGCCGAACGGACTTACCGGGTGGAGATTATGACACCCTAATCGCAAGTATCCAACGGGAGTTACTCCCAATGAAAGACGAAATAGTCGTCTTTTCGGGACACGGCCCACAGACGACCATCGGTCATGAACGACAAAACAACCCTTTTTTGCGTAATATATAACCCAATACTAGGCATAGACAAAGGTAATCCTGATTATACATGGCATTTATTTCTATTTTGCCTTATCTTTGCGTTGCATTGTTTCCCATCCTATCGATTAACCACTAATTCCTAGAGGGTTTTACGTTGGATATTGGCTAAAAGGTCAGTATCCAAATATTAATTAACAAAAACAAACACTTATGAAAAAGTATTTACTTACTCTTTCCTTTCTAGCGGTATGCCAAATGTTTTTATTTGGTCA
>CAYTLX010000070.1:0-8103 GCA_964438645.1 uncultured Saprospiraceae bacterium
CTCCTAAATAAAAACGTATCCTGTCTTCATTAGCGACTGCTTCTGTAGTTACTTTTGTATTGTTATCCGCATCATGAATATTATTCTGTGCGTGCAAGTATTGCCCCGAAAAGAGCAGCAAAAAAATGGGTAAAACAAATTTCAATGTTTTCATTTTAAAAAATTTTGGTTAAAAATGGAGTTGGTTATCTAATTCACAATAAGGAATTTACCTTCCTGCAATCAGACGCAACAAATTTAACTCTATAACAACTTAAATACTACCATCAATTAGTATTTGGTTGTATTCATTGAGTATTTGGGTAATAATCCTACAATAACAAAAAAGAATGCCACCAAAAGGTGGCATTCTTATGTTTGAATCCAGTAGGAGAATATAGATACTCGAGCCAAATTGGCTGGCAAGTCACCATCTGCATTCTTCTATTTTACTTAGTCAAAACCATTTGCTTTGTATCAATTACTTTTCCGTCCACCATAAATGTATAAAAGTATGACCCTGCTGCTAGCTCATTAGCGTCTAGAGTCACTTTACCAGCTCCAACTTCATTTATCCTGACGGTCTTAAGCACTTGTCCGCTACGATCTGTAATTTGCATCATTCCCCCCTGTGCAGATCTAGGAATATAATACTTAATCTCTGTTTGTGCTGTAAAAGGATTAGGTATATTTTGCTCTACAAATGGCAGCTCGCTAGTCTTGTTCATTTTTACAGGTATAGTTGTACTTCCTGTAGATTTTGAGCAACAATACTGCAAATCCGTACTAAATTGGTCTAATCTTTCAGACATTTCATCTAGCTTGGCTAGCTTAGCATCTAACGCAGCAATTTTTGCCAATTTTGCATCTAAATTCTCAATTTTGTCCAATTTTGACTCCAATATGGCAATCTTGTCATTTTGTTGTTCTATTACACTCTGCTGCTCTTGTATGCCTGCGACAAGAATAGGAATAAACTCTGTATAGGAGACACCTAATAAATCTTTCCCTCCTTCTCTTACAGTGCTCACCACTGGTGCTAACTCCGGAAAAATTGCCTTTACTTCTTGCGCTATAAAACCATAATTCTTCGTTACCCCTTTCTGGTCTTTGAACAAATAAGTGGAAGGCTTTAGTTTCATTATTTTTGCCAATTGCCCATTAATCGCACTAATATCCTTCTTTAATGACCTATCAGACACTGGGGTATAGACACCACTTGTTTTATTAAAAGTTCCTTTAACCGCTCCATTTCTATACAATTTGAAATCACCAGTACTAAAAGTGTACATTGTCCAATTTTCACCCGTACTCGTATTCTCAACATTCAAACCATTCCCCCCAGTAGCTGTTGGCGTGCCAGTTCCATGGTGCACATCAAATGTATAATTTGGAGATCCATTTACTCCTGCATACTTCATGTCTCCATCTAATGCTAGCACATTCGTACCACCTGCTCCATCATTATAATAAAAATTCATGACAGAATTTGCTCCATCTGCTTTGGTCGCAATATCCCAATAATCTGTTCCTGAGCCATCCTTCATCGTTATCCTTGTGTAATCATGCAATGTTGTTTCATTTAAAACCAAATTTCCTCCACCTGGGGCTGATACACTATTCACAATAACTTTCCCGCCTGTAAAGTAACCAGCATATTTATTTCCAGCTCCCGAAACAGATGCATAAAGACCATAGTGAGTACCTGTACCTGTAACACTATTTACCCTCGTATATAAACCATATTTCGATTGATTTCCTGTATTAGCATTATAAAAATACCCACCGTAACTTGTATTGGGTGCAACACCACCACTTGTCCTACCATAAACACTCATATATCCTCCTTCAAAATAACCACCGTAGCCTTTTCCTGGAGCCGCAAGCGCCTTTCCCTGAATTGCCTTTGTCTGCGTCCCTGTGTTACTTACTTCGCTATACAAAACAGGGCTTGTATTCCCTACTTCACCCATTACTTTTACCATGGATTCATCAGGAGCTGTGCCCACACCAATATTATTGTTAAATTTTGAAGATCCATAAGTTACACGAAGCTGATTAGCATCTCCAGCATTATTAGAGCCGATAGATGTACTATTATTTGCAAATATTCGCAAATTTGTAGACCCATTGACTTGCACTCTTAGCGCATCTTGCCCTGCATCTGATTTTATTTGAACCCTATCTGTTGGATTTGTTGTCCCAAACCCAACTACATTTGATGCAAAGTTTCCAAAAATTAATGGGGTGGCTGTACTGGAGTTTGCTATATAAAGCCGATCTGAAGCTGTTTCATTGTAACCTGCTTGGTAGCCTATAAACACATTATTACTTCCAGTACTAAGATAACCCACAGTACCACCAATATACGTATTATGCACGCCAGTAACATTGCTAAAACCTGCTTTATTACCAATCATGATATTGTTATTACCTGATGTATTATTAAATCCAGCTTGATAGCCTATTCCTACATTACTGCTTGCGGTTGTCTTATAGAGCGAACTAGTCCCGATTCCTATATTCTGCAGTCCGCTTACGTTCAGGCTTAAAGCAGAAACACCAACTGCCGTATTATTACGCCCAGTAGTGTTATTAAACAAACTACTTGTTCCTATACCCATATTGGCATACCCTGTCGTGTTGTTAGTCAATGTACTAGTTCCTAGAGCTATATTTGAATACCCTGTTGTATTATCCTGCAAAGTGTATTTCCCGATGCCCACAAGATTACCACCACTTGTTGTTCCTTGTCCTGCTCTGTAGCCCATAAATACATTATCAGCACCTGTTGTCAGACTATTTCCTGTATTATAACCAATTCTAATGTTTCGGTTTGAATTGCTCGGAACCCATTGACCTAATGGGCTAATAGACCACTTCTGTGTGCCTCCTAAATAAAAACGTATCCTGTCTTCATTAGCGACTGCTTCTGTAGTTACTTTCGTATTGTTATCCGCATCATGAATATTATTCTGTGCGTGCAGGTATTGCCCCGAAAAGAGCAATAAAAAAATGGGTAATAAAAGTTTCATTGTTTTCATTCGAAATTTTTTTGGTTAAAAGATTATTTAGTGCTTCTTCCTTTACTAGCACTCAACAAATATCACTCTTAAACAATTCTTTTACATCCATGAAAACATAGAGTTTAGAAAATAAATGAAAATATAGATAGCGAAAAACCAACAATTCTTGATGCTATATTTTTTATAACCCTACAACATCTTCTAAAGGTACACAAAGCCTTATCTAGTAAGACTTATGACAGGGCATCCCGAATAATCTTACGAAAGATAAAATACGCCACCGCCAAAAAGCCACCCAAAAAGCCACCAATAATTAATGCTTTCAGCAAAGAATTTGGAATTGGCTCAATAGGAGCAAACGGCACATCAATCGGCTGAATAAAAGGCGTCTGCTCCTTTAGCGCATAGTCTGCCATTTCTTGGTTTTTAAGGGACTCGCCCCAAGCCATCTGCAAGGCTGTAATTTGGGTCATTAATCGCTGCTCTTGCGTCTTTATTTTATTGAGATATATCCCCCTATTTTTATCTTTAAACTGAGCTAAAGCGTATTGCTTTTGGTTTAGTAGAGAAAAAATGGAATCTGTTTTCGCCTTTAAAATAGTTAATGTACTTTCCGTTTTTTCCGTTGATTTTGAAATATAATATTCACTCAAATGCTTAAAGAAATTCTTAACCAGTCCCAAAGACAAGTCAGCCGATTCCGATTTTACCGAAAGGGTCATGATGCCTGTATCGTCATTCACACTACTGGAGTATAGTGGATTTTTCGTTTTTTTCCCGCCAATCACCTTAGCAAAAATAGATTTCAAAGCAATATTTTGGCTTAATTGACTGCGGCTCGCATCTCCAAAATAAAAACCATCCAACCCATTTTCTGGCTTTTTCCAAGACTTCTTATCATGAAACTCATAGATATCAATGATGTGATTGCCATACAAATCGGCCTTGCCATCCACGACTCCTGTATCCAACAAGACTTCACTAGCAATCCGCATCGACTTCGATAGTGTTAGTATTTTTTGAAGATTATACTCACTACCGCCGCCGCCAAGTCCAAACTGGCTCAAAATTCCACCAATTCCACCGCCGCCAGTATCTTCATCCACCATAAAAGTCAAGGAAGCTTGATACTCAACAGGCTTCATCTTCGATTTTATAGCAAAAATAGCCGCCATCAACAAGGCCACAATGACAATACTAATCTTACGCTCCCACAGGTAAGCCCAAAACTCCTTTAACTTGAGTATCAGCTCCTTTAGCGTAATTTCGTCGTCTTCGATATAATACTTTTCTTGTGATTCCATGCTAGTTTTTAGAAATGCTTGGCAAAGTTGCGTATTTTATCGGTAAAATCCAAATGTGTTTAGTGAACAGTATCAGGAAAAACCATTATCGGAGATTCGAAGCCAACCAACGAGCAGCATCTTCCACATCCATCTCCTTTCTTTTTGCATAATCCACTACTTGTTCTTGAGTGATTTTCCCCACCCCAAAATATCGAGCATCTGGATGCGAAAAATACCATCCACTTACCGATGCCGCAGGATACATCGCATAACTTTCGGTCAGCTTAATTCCAATCTTCTCCGTCGCCCCCAACAAATCAAACAACTTACCTTTTTCTGTATGCTCAGGGCATGCAGGATAACCTGGTGCAGGGCGAATGCCTTGATAGTTTTCGGCTGCCAATTCTTCCGCTGTTCTTTTTTCTTTTTGCTCATAGCCCCAAAACTCTTGGCGTACTCGCTCATGCATCAATTCTGCTAGAGCTTCCGCCAAACGGTCTGCCAACGCTTTGAGCAATATAGCCGAATAATCATCATGTGCTGCTTCAAAAGCAGCAACATGCGACTCAATCCCAATACCAGCCGTCACAGCAAATGCACCTAAATAATCATTTTTTCCACTAGATTTAGGGGCAAGATAGTCCGTCAAACTGCGATTAGGTCGCCCCTTCGCTTTTTTAAGCTGCTGGCGCAAATGACAAAGTAAGACTTGATTTTCTTTGCGACTTTCGTCAAAATAGACTTCAATATCGTCGTCATTTACGGTATTGGCTGGAAAAATACCGATGACCGCTTTAGCTTGTAGCCATTTTTCCGAAAGGATTTTCTGCAACATCTCTTGGGCATCAATAAATAACTTGGTCGCTTCTTCACCGACCACTTCATCCGTAAGGATAGCAGGATACTTCCCCGCCAATTGCCAACTAGAGAAAAATGGTGTCCAATCAATATACACGGCTATTTCCGAAAGGGCATAATCATCAAAAACCTTTACGCCTAAAAAATTGGGCTTGGGTGGCTCATAATTGGCCCAATCCAGGGGCATTTTATTCGCACGGGCATCTTTTATCGAAAGATACTCTCGTGAAGATTGCCGATTGGCTCGGGTCTGACGCATACGCTCGTACTCGATATTGGTTTTTTCAACGAAAGTCGCTTTGTCGGTATCACTTAACAGCATGCTCGCAATCGTCACACTCACGGATGCATCTAGTGCATGAACTACGGGGCCGCTATATGCTGGCGCAATCTTTACGGCGGTGTGAACTTTGGAAGTCGTCGCGCCCCCCACAATCAGGGGAATATCCATCTCCAAACGCTCCATCTCCTTCGCAACATGTACCATCTCATCCAAAGATGGGGTAATCAATCCACTCAATCCAATAATGTCCACCCCTTGCTCCTTCGCCACGGACAAAATCTTATCCGATGGCACCATCACACCAATGTCAATAATCTCATAATTATTGCAACCCAATACCACTCCGACAATATTTTTGCCAATGTCATGAACGTCACCTTTTACCGTAGCCATCAGTATTTTTCCCCGAGCTCTACCCCCAGAAGCGGCTTTTTCGGCTTCGATGTACGGGGTCAACCAAGCGACAGCCTGTTTCATCACTCTGGCGCTCTTCACCACTTGGGGCAAAAACATCTTGCCTTCACCAAACAGCTTTCCGACCACCCCCATCCCAGCCATCAACGGACCTTCAATCACGTCTAAGGGTGCATCATATTTTGCGAAAGCTTCTTGCGTATCTTCAATAATAAATTCCGTAATCCCCCTGACTAACGAATGGGATAGACGTTCTTCAACATCCGTTTTGCGCCAACTTAGGTCTTTGACACGTTCCTTCTTTGCCCCTTTAAATCCTTCGGCAAAGTCCACCAATGCTTCTGTCGCATCGACCTTACGGTCAAAAAGTACATCTTCTATTTTTTCCAATAAATCCTTCGGAATCTCTTCATAAACTTCAATCATTCCGGCATTCACAATACCCATATCCATACCAGCTTGTATGGCATGATAAAGGAATGAAGCATGCATGGCTTCCCGTACCGCATTATTTCCCCGAAAGGAAAAAGATACATTACTCACACCACCACTCACTTTGGTTAATGGCATTTTTTCTTTAATGATGCGCGTGGCTTCGATAAAATTAATGGCATACCGATTGTGCCCTTCGATGCCCGTCGCCACCGCAAAAATATTCGGGTCAAAAATAATATCTTGGGGCTTGACGCCTACTTTTTCCGTAAGGAGGCGATAAGCTCGCTCGCAAATCTCTACTTTTCGTTCCATGGTGTCCGCCTGACCGACTTCGTCAAATGCCATGACAATCATTGCCCCCATACCTTTTGACCAGCTTGGCTTTCGCCAAAAAATCTGCTTCTCCTTCTTTGAGCGAGATGGAATTCACCACGCCCTTGCCCTGCATACACTTCAAACCTGCTTCTATGACCGAAAACTTGGACGAGTCCAACATGATGGGTACTTTGCTGATATCTGGCTCGGAAGCAATCAAATTCATAAATCGTGTCATCTCCTTTTCAGAATCCAACATCGCTTCATCCATATTTATGTCAATAATTTGAGCTCCATTTTCGACTTGCTGGAGAGCTACAGAGAGCGCTTCCGCAAACTTTTCTTCCTTGATGAGCCGTGCAAAACGCCTAGAACCCGTCACATTAGTTCGCTCACCCACATTGACAAAATTGGTATTTTCTGTAAAGATTAACGGCTCCAACCCACTCAACATAGTTTCTGTCGGCGCTTCAACGGGAATTCTTGGCGGCATCCCTTCACATGCTTCCGCCATCAGACGAATGTGATTAGGCGTTGTGCCACAACACCCACCGACGATATTCACAAAGCGATGATCCACAAAATCACGGATATGCGCTTTCATCTCTTCAGGGCTTTGGTCGTACTCGCCAAATTCATTGGGCAAGCCTGCATTTGGATAGGCACTCACCATGCCTGGGTGTAGCCGTGATAACGTTTCAATATGTGGTCGCATTTCTTTAGCTCCCAGTGCACAATTTAGCCCAATGCTAAACAAATCCATGTGACTAATCGAAATCCAAAAAGCTTCTACCGTCTGCCCCGAAAGTGTCCGACCACTCGCATCAGTAATCGTCCCAGAAACCATAATCGGCCACCGCATCTGCTTTTCTTCAAACAGCAAATCTATCGCAAACAAAGCGGCTTTAGCATTCAACGTATCAAATATGGTCTCCACCAATAATAAATCGGCTCCACCTTCTACCAACGCTTTTGCTTGAGTAAAATACGCATCCACCAATTCATCAAAGGTAATTCCACGTGCGCCAGGGTCATTTACATCTGGAGAAATAGATGCGGTTTTGTTCGTTGGCCCCATAGAACCTGCGACAAATCTTGGCTTATCTGGATTTTGGGCTGTATATTCATCTGCTGCCTTTCGGGCAATCTTAGCAGACTCATAGTTTAATTCATACACCCACTTTTCAAGCCCATAATCTGCTTGCGCAATGACTGTCCCACTAAAGGTATTGGTCTCCAAAATATCTGCTCCAGCAGCCAAATACTCCTTATGGATAGCTTCGATAATATCAGGCCTAGTCAAAGACAATAGGTCATTATTGCCCATCAAATCCTTTGGATGATCCACAAACCGCTCTCCACGAAAATCTTTTTCTTGGAGCTTGTAACGCTGAATCATGGTACCCATGGCACCATCTAGGACTAAAATTCTTTTTTTTGCTTGCGCTGAAATAGCAAGAGAAGAAGGGGATTGTTGTAAAGACATAGGTTTAGATTAATTGAATCC
>CAYTLX010000071.1:0-1467 GCA_964438645.1 uncultured Saprospiraceae bacterium
CCGCAAAGACCGTTACCTGTAAAGGTGACCGTATAATCTCCAAGAGCCGAATAAGTATGAATAGGGGCTTGGGCGGTAGAAGTCGAACCATCCCCAAAATCCCATAAGTACGTGGCTGCGGTAGCTACTCCTACAAACTCCACCACTGGACCATTAATTTGACTAGTGAAAGATATATTGCTGGAGCCAACATGGATATAATTGTGTCTTATTATTGAACTCCCATATTTATTGTGCAGATCGATGCTCGGGGTATTGTCACTACCTGTAAATACCACAGTTGGGTTGGCTTGCGTATAAGTCGTAGAATCTGTACCAGTTATATGCCACACCCATTCATCAGATGGCTGGGGATTTACTTGCGTAAAAGTCGAAGTCAGTGGTGCGCAGCCTTCGGTGACACTTGCATTAAAAGCGAGCGTCTCCATTGATGTCGTATTCGTACCACATTGGTTGGATACCGTCAATGTAACTGTGTGCGGACTGTAATCAGGAAAATACCGCATGGTTGAGGCAGAATTAGATGTGGCTCCATCTTCAAATTCCCACAAATAAGTAGAATTTGGGTAATTCTGCGTAGTGTTAAAAATGGCCAAACTATCCAGCATGCTGTAAGTGATTTTGGGAATAGCACTCACGGCATTGACATAGGCTACTAACGAGTCTCCTAGGTTACTTATCAGTAAGACAGTGTGCGTACCTTCTTCGTCAAAAACAACCGTCGGAGCGGCATCGGTAGATTGAGCGGGCACTCCACCATAAAAATACCAAGTCCAATCAGCAGGATTAGTGATGTTTTCTTGCTGAAATTGTACCGTAAAAGGTACACATCCTTCGGCATTTTGTGGGATGATACCAGGTGATTGTGCTTGCGCAAAAAAGGGAAGAATCGCAAAAATGATGATTAGGGTAAAAATGTTTTTCATCTTGTTCTTGTTTTTATGATGTAGTATTTTATGCAAAAATAAGAAAAATTTTGGTTATATGGAATTTTTATTCAACCCCGTAGGACAATTCATGGATTGTCCTACATGGAAAATACCCCAACGCATGCCCAAAAACAAAAGAAAATTCCGTACCTTTGCCCACCAAAACAAGAAAACTTACCACAGTGGCAAAAAGCGTAAAATCCAAAGTAACGGGCAAGATAACCCCCTTGATGCAGCAGTATTTTCAGGTCAAACAAAAATATCCTGATGCGATTTTGCTCTTTAGAATCGGGGACTTTTACGAAACTTTTGGCGAAGATGCCGTCAAAGCGTCCCAAGTATTAGGTATCGTCTTGACCGCCCGTAATAATGGGGGCGTGGACATCGAATTGGCAGGTTTTCCGCATCACTCCGTCAAGCTCTATCTTCCCAAATTAGTCAAAGCGGGCTACCGGGTCGCTATCTGCGAGCAACTCGAAAAACCGTCCAAAGAAAAGAAAATTGTCAAAAGGGGCGTCACCGAAGTGGTTACGCCAGG
>CAYTLX010000071.1:1567-8034 GCA_964438645.1 uncultured Saprospiraceae bacterium
CGTCCAAAGAAAAGAAAATTGTCAAAAGGGGCGTCACCGAAGTGGTTACGCCAGGCATCGCTTCGGATGACCAACTCCTAGACCACAACAAAAATAACTATTTCGCTACGCTATTCTATGGCAAGAAAAAACAGGCGGGCGTCGCTTTTATCGATATTTCTACGGGAGAATTTCTAGTGACCGAAGGTTCGGAAGCCTATGTACATAAGATTTTGACCAGTTTTAGACCAGCGGAAGTCATTTTGCCGAAAGGCAGAAAAAAGGAGTTTGAAAAGAATTATGCGGGAGAAATATTCGCTTTTGGTCTCGATGAGTGGGTTTTTACCGAAGATTATACCGAAGAGCAGCTCTTGAATCAGTTCAATACCAAAAATCTCAAAGGGTTTGGGATAGATGAGATGAAATTGGCCAAAATGGCGGCTGGGGCTGCGCTGCATTATCTCAGCTCCACCGAAAATACACGCATCGACCACATCAATCGCATTAACCGCATCATGCCCGATAAGTATGTGTGGATGGATGGATTTACGATACGGAGTTTGGAGTTGTTGTATTCGCCCCATCCTGGGGGCATTCCGTTGATTGATGTGATGGATAGCACGATTTCGCCGATGGGTGGGCGCTTGATGCGCAAGTGGGTGGTATTGCCTGCCAAGGAGCAAACCACTGTCGAAAGACGGCATGATATCGTCGAATTTCTATTGAATACGCCCGAAGTCAATAGCGAAGTGGAAGCATTGATAAAAGTGATTGGGGATATTGAGCGATTGATTTCTAAGGTGTCTTTGGGCAAGATTAATCCGAGAGAATTGGTTCGACTCCAACAAGCTTTGGAAAATATTGGGCCGATGAAGGAGATTTTGACCCATACTTCTAGTGAGCAATTGAAGGCCCTTGCGGAAAGGCTAGACCCTTGCCTAAAATTAAAAAATCAAATCGCCAAAACCATTTTGCCCGAGCCACCTATCAACTTGAATAAAGGCGGTGTAATCGCAGATGGAGCCGATGAAGAGTTGGACGAATTACGCAATATTATTAAAAATAGCCAAGCGCTTTTGGTGGACATCCAAACCACCGAAGCCGAAAAAACAGGCATTGATAAATTAAAAATTGGCTTCAATAATGTCTTTGGTTATTACCTAGAAGTGACCAATAAATACAAAGGCAAAGGCTTAATTCCTGAAAATTGGGTGCGCAAACAGACCCTAACCAATGCCGAAAGATACATTACCGATGAACTTAAAGTGCTGGAAGCCAAGATATTAGGTGCAGAAGAGAAGATGTTGGTGATTGAAGATAGATTGTATTGGGAGTTGGTGGCTTTCGCTATGGACTACGTCACACAGATTCAGAAAAATGCTCGGGCGATAGCGGAATTAGATTGTTTGCAGTCGTTTTCACGAAATGCCCAAAAGTATAATTATTGCCGTCCAGAGATGAATGATACTTATGCGTTGGATATTATTTCGGGGCGGCATCCTGTGATTGAGCGCGCCTTGCCGCTAGGAGAAAATTACATCCCCAATGATTTGTTTTTGGACAACGAACAACAACAAGTGATGATGATTACCGGACCCAATATGTCGGGTAAATCGGCTTTGCTTCGTCAGACCGCATTGATTTGTATCATGGCGCAAGCAGGCTCTTTTGTGCCTGCGCAGCAAGCCAAAATCGGGATGATTGATAAAGTTTTTACTAGAGTCGGCGCATCTGATAATATCTCTTCGGGCGAATCGACCTTCATGGTGGAAATGACTGAAACGGCAGGCATCATGAATAATATTTCCGAAAGGAGTCTGATATTATTGGATGAAATAGGGCGTGGAACCAGCACCTATGATGGTATTTCGATAGCGTGGTCGCTTGCCGAATTTTTGCATGATAATAAAATAGCGCATCCCAAGACTTTATTTGCGACACACTATCATGAGTTGAATGAGCTTGCGCAAAAATTCCCAAGAATTAAAAATTACACCATCTCCATCAAGGAAGTCGGTCAAAAAATCGTCTTTTTGCGTAAGCTAATCCCTGGCGGTAGCGAGCATAGTTTTGGTATCCATGTCGCCCGTATGGCCGGAATGCCCAAAGAAGTGGTGAAACGGGCAGAAGAGATTTTGGCTCAACTAGAAACCAAGTCCGTAGAGTCTGGCTCAACCCTTTCGGTGGATGCCAACAAAGCGTCCTTACGGGAAATGCCTACTAATAATATGCAATTGAGCATGTTTGATATGAGTGACCCTAGGGGACAAGAATTAATCAACGAACTGGAAGATTTGGACTTGAATGGCATGACCCCACTTGAGTGTATGATGAAGCTGAATGAATTGAAAAAAGGACTATCGGAATAGAAGCACTCTTTTTTGTAACTGTTTAAATACCCGCAAATTTTTGCCATATAATGCCTATTTTCTGTCTAAAAATAGGGGCACCTAAACAGTTCCCTTTTTTTTAGCACCTAGTTTTTCTGTTAATCCAGTATTAATTATCCATTTCTGAAACCCATCTTAGGTGTTTTTACGTTTATAGCTATAATGAAACCTACTATAATTTTTACCTATTTTCTTTTCCTTCTTGCCTATTCTGGACAGGCGCAAAATCCTTATGATTTTTGCGAAAGCGCCTATAAAATAGAAAATCCCAAGAAATGGTGCTCTCAATCTGGACAATTCTCTACCTTGGAAGCCACTAACTCGGGGTCAGATATCGCTACTTGTTTTGCTAATTTTGGGAAGGATGTGTGGTTTAAATTTACGGCGGTCGGAACGGTCTTGAAGATTACCGTCAAAGGAGTAGGGAAGACCAAAAAAATTATGCAACAACCCGAATTTGTCTTGTTTTCTGGCGATTGTACTACCCAAATTAGTCTAATCGGGTGTACTCGTTCCCGAAAGGGCCGACGTTTTGCCGCCTTGCGAAAAGAAGATCTTATTCCAGGACAGAATTATTTGATTAATGTGCAAGACGCCAACCAAGAAGCGGGGAGTTTTCAGATTTGCATCACTAATTATAGCCCCAAACAGCTCGTTAACGCTAAATCAAAGGTTAAAAATTTTATCCCACAATTATCTAAATCCCCAAAGCAGGGGGCGGAGTTTGCTATCAAAAAATTGAATTTTGATGCCAATTCTTACGAAATCAAATCTTCTTTTATTCCTGTGTTATTCGAGATTGTACAATTCTTAAAGCAGCATCCTTCTGTGGTCATTGAAATTGGGGGACATACTAATAATCGTTGTGATGACGAGTATTGTAAGGAGCTTTCGCTAAATAGAGCCAAAGCCATCACCGATTTTATCGTGGATAAGGGAATTGCTAAAGATCAAATCGCCTTTAAAGGGTATGGAAAATCAAAGCCCTTATCCCGAAGCAAATCCAAACAAGCTAAAAATCAGCGGGTCGCCATCAAAATTTTGAAAGTGCGATAATTTAGCTAGGCTCATACTAATAGCTAGGAACAAATCCACATATTTTGTTCTAATTACATGTCATAATTACCGATTTAGGTGTAAAATACTTGTTTTTAATAGGCTTATCTTTGTACTATACTAATGCTCAATACTGGAAGCTAGTATCCTCCTGTCCCCTTTTATCACCCAAATTATTTTAGGATTGATTCATCAATCTGAAGAGACACTTACACACACTAGAAACTTGGGTTTGAACTGATTTTGTATTCGAACTTAAGTTTCACAAACACAGATTCATGGCAAGAATGTTACTCATTTTGCTGTCAATCCTATATATAGGTTCGGATATCCTTGCTCAAGAAGAATTGAGCCACAACTCCGAACACATCAATGGGATTTTATTAACCGACTTCGGCGAGGGTGTTGAAGGAGCAAAAATCATTATTACGGATGATGATGGTAGTCTGCTGCCATTAGTAGTAACCACTAATAATTTAGGGCAGTTTTCTATTGATGGTCTTTCAAAGGACGTTTCTTTTCAAATTAAGCCCCAAAAAATAGATGATGCCCAAAATGGTGTGGATATTTGGGATTTGTACCAACTAACCAATGCCATTGGTGCTTCACAATTTGAATCTTCCTATCAAAAATTTGCTGCCGATGTGAATGGAGACGGCATCCTTTCGGAAAAAGATATTTCCATTTTGAAAAATTATATACTAGGGGTCGGTTCTTTGCCCTTTTCTTGGCGGTTTTACGATGCTAGTTGTTTGCCACCATTAATTAATCCTTTCGGAACGTGCTCACATTCAATTAGTTATGATAAGAAAGACCCTGCGTTAAGCTTTGTGGGGGTCAAAGTTGGCGACTTAAATAGCTCTGCTTTGGCCAATCGAAATCAAATTCCAGAACACGTTTATGGTCAAATGACTTTGAATACCGCTACTCTAAAATTAAGGGCAGGTCAAGAGTATAATATTGATATTTCATTGGATGGAGACGATGTCGTGGCTAGTCAATTTTCATTGGACTTAGGGAGTTTGAAATTAATAGATGTTATCGCTTCAGGTATATCAATATTGGAGAGTGATGGCGTCCATCAGGAACAAAATATAGTGACTTTTGCTCAAATAGGTAGCGAAGCCAACCAAGCCTTTACGCTTAAAGTAAGAGCTACCGTAGAAGCCAATTTGAGTGAAGTGCTCAGCCTAGCTACTGATTATTCTAGCGCCAAGATTTATGACTCGGAAGGGGAGTTGTATGGGTTGAAATTATCTTTTGGGGGTGATTTTGAAGAGCATTTTATTCTTTATCAAAATAATCCGAATCCTTTTGCAGATGTAACAAATATTCGCTTTTATTTGCCCAAAACTACTGTGGCAACTTTGACGATTTATGACCTGAATGGTCAGCGTTTAAAGACGGTGCAGACGTATTGCCAAAAAGGGCTGAATAATATTGCCGTATTAAAATCAGACTTGAATCTTACAGGGATTTGTTTTTATAAATTGGTCGCTGGTAATAATTCCGCTATCCGCAAAATGATGCTGATTGAGTAAAACGGGCCTTGGTGTTTACCTGTTCTTTGGGTTGTCCACCCCCAAATTTGACTAATCATTTTTCTCTTTTTTGACTTACTTGGCAAATTTGACCCCGCCAGCGACCGCCAAGGGGTAGATGGTTCTGGTTATAGTTTTTTGGTTCTACTTATGGATTTGGATTAAGTCGGAGCAGTCCACCCCCAAATTTGAATCGGCTCTGTTCTTTTTTTTTGGGGGATTTGGGCAAATTTGACCCCGCCAGCGGGGGAAATGGTTCAGGTTGGGTGCTGGAGAACGTGCAAGATTATTATACCGATGCGCCAAAGCATTAGTTCCCCTGATAGCTTACGCCAAAATTCAAACCTGTAGCTAGCTGTGGATGAAAAGTAGAACTCATCGTCAGCTCCATCCCTTTAAGCCGATAGCTAACTCCTAGAGACGGCATCAAATCCTTTTCAGAAACGATGATGCCACCTAGCAAGGACATTGCTTTTATGGGTTGATAATCCAAAGCCGTCTTAATCAAATATTTGGTATTTTGGGGTTTGGTAATTTCAAAGGCCGTGGTCAGCTTGGTCAGCTTCCAAGTGATGCCTGCGGCAAATTCACTATTGAAGTTATAAATAGGCAATTCCTTCCTGTCGGGAATAGGGTTCGACAGATAGATTCCCGCTTGGATATTTTCCGAAAGGGGGAATTGTGTGCCCAAATTAAAGGAAATAGTCTGATACTTATCATAATGATCCGCTTGGCGGCTGAGTAGTAGGATACTGCCACCGATAGCGGTTTTAGCCCCGATTTTTTTGGCATACCCTAAGTTGGTTTCTTGTAAAAAAAGCCCTTCAATTCCTAAGCGATTGACCCCTAACTGGATACTTCCAAGATTTTCATGTGCATAGGAAGCGCCCACGACAAAACCTTGAATATCAGTACCTAAGAATCTGTTTTCTACAGAAGTAAACCCAGAAAATCCGTTAGAAAATGCCATAGTGGCAGGGTTGCCAAAAGAAGCGGCTCCAAAAGTAGTGGCTTTAATGCTAGCCATAGCGACCTGTTTGGCCGGAAGGCTAAAAGATTGTCCCCACATTTTCTCGAAAGAGAAGAATAGTAGAAAACAAAATAGCCCAATCGTTAAATGCTTCATGCTAAATAAAATTTTCAAATTGAATGAGTTGTTCTACCAATGCAGGCACCCCTACGGTGGCTTTTTCTTCCAAAATCGTTGCTTTGGGATTGGCGACCAAATGATGAGTGGGCTGTGGCTTGGGATCAATGTAGTAAATTTGGGCATTTGGCGGGGCAAATTCATACAATCCAGCCGCTGGATAAACTTGCAACGAAGTCCCAATAATAATAACAATGTCAGCGGTTTTGACAATTTCTGCTGCAGGCTCTAGTAAAGGCACTGGCTCGCCAAACCATACAATGTGTGGACGTAATTGGTCGCCACGCTCGCACAAATCCCCCCAATTCAAATCATCTTCCCAGTCATAGATAATGGGGGGCATGCCCGTACTCC
>CAYTLX010000072.1:0-7999 GCA_964438645.1 uncultured Saprospiraceae bacterium
CTATGCGCTTTTTTGATTTTTATTTGTTATATTTGCGACTAGCTATCAAAACTGATTCATTCCAATAGTATTCCGAGAAACTTTTTTCGTATTCTGTGCCTTGGTGCGCATAGGTAAAGTAATAGTTATGTCTAATACTCCATACTTTTTCTTATTAGGTGGTCATGATCTTGAGATGTTGACCATACGAGCTCTGCTCGAAGAAAATGGCTTCGTCCACGGTCAAGATTTTTTGGATAAAAATTTGGCGTGGGGCGCAAGCTGGAATGACTATTCCGATGAAATTACTGAACTTCGTATGGATCGAGAAAATATCCAAATCGTAGGGATCGAATTAGCTCATAAAGATAAAATGCCTCCTGATGCCATTGACATCGACCATCATAACGAGCGCAGCCATGAAAAATCATCTTTAGCACAAGTCGCTGATTTATTAAACATTACGCTTTCGCAAAAACAAAAATTAATCGCAGCTAATGATTGTGCCTACATTCCTGGTCTACTCGCTCTAGGCGCATCAAAAGAAGAAATTAATGCTATCCTATTAGCCGATAGACAGGCGCAAGGAGTCACTACCCAAGATGAAGAATTAGCCCAACAATCTATTGCTTCCGCAAAATGGGTAGGAGATGTTTGTATCGTACAATCCTTAACCGATAAGTTCAGTCCAATCACCGATAATCTCTATGGACAAGCCCCTAAATTACTCATTTTCACTAATTCACAACTCTCCTATTATGGGATTGGGAAGCAGAAGCTAGCCAAGGAGTTTGAAGAGCTGATAAAAGATGATAAAGCCTATCATGGCGGAACTCAATCTGGCTTCTTTGGTCTTGTTGACAATGCTTTCTCGAAAGAGGAATTAAAAAACTTCAAGAAAAAAATTATAGATATGGTCACGCAGCCATTTAGCAAACACATTTTTCTTTTCCCTTTTAGCTGGCGAACAGATGATAAAACCGCAAACATCTCAAGCATCGACCGATCAATTCAATCAGATAAATCTTGGAAACGGGACATTTATAAAATCAAAGATGCCACTACTTTTAACGAAAGTGTATATTTCTATGATTTTGTCAAAGAAGCACTTTATGACTATGGTGGAGATGACAACTTACTAAGACACTATGAATACCAATTAGGAGACGCTCCAACTTATACAATAGATATACAGGGCGAAAATGCCCCCATCGTTTTGGATGTAAGCGATATCATTTTAAACCTATACACTACTGGTGTAGGCATTCTATCCTTCCATTTCCATAATACTAAAAAAGAACAATCTTCATTTGATAAGATACTGAAAATCAATGAGTTCGGCCGTAGGGTGTTTCCACAATTTTTAGATATCGAAACGGGGATTCAAGGAACCAAAGGTGCTTTCCTTGCGGAAAAAATAACACTTAACATAGGCAATAAAACCATTACTGATGATTTGGCAGAAGCCTACCCACCCAAGAGCGGATATTCTGAAAGGATAAATTTGTCCCGTATTATTCTGGATATTTTACCGCAAGGTCTTAACGCTTCAAAAAGCATCAAACCCATTTTAGATGACCGAATGTTTGTCATTTGCTGGTATGGAAATGATGAGTTGATTAATGACTTATCTACATTTAACGAGGAAAAAGAAAGATATAATTACACCCAATCTGATGAATGGTATCAGATGTTATTTGTGGATAAAGGAGAGTTGACCGTTCAAAATCACCAAATGCAAAAAGTGCTCCTTGAAAAGCATTCTTATGCTCGGTGGATTGAGCAGCAACAACTTTTTGGAATAACTCGATATTCCTTTATGGCTCTGACAAAAGGTACGGAGCCTTGGTTAATTCCATCCCATGTCACGACCATTTACTACAAAATGATAGAGCTGGCCATAGCCCAACGTATCTCCGCCTTAAATTTTGCTCAAAAAGCAACAGAAATAGCAAAATTTAAAGGCGATACTAAAGATGTCAGCACAAAGGTAAATGACTTATTCAAAGCCTACATCCAATTCCAAAACTGCCTCTATTTCAGAGAAGTCACCGCACAAGAGCAAGGCATTGAAATGTACAATATGATGCAGGACATTCTGCGAACGGAGCGGGATGTCAAAGAATTGGATCAAGAGTTGGACGAACTCAACCAATACGCCAATATGCTCGAAGAAAGGAAGCAAACGAAAGCCGCTAATCTTTTTGCACTCATTGCCACCATTTTTCTTCCTGCTTCACTTATCGCTGGTATTCTTGGCATGAATACGATGCCTAGCCCTATTGCTGATTACCTATTCAATGGCAATTTTCATCCTCCATTTATAACAAGTATTGTCCTTATGGGCATTTTTACTGGACTCGCTGTCTATTTGTATAAAAGAACCTTCAAACAAAAACAAAAATAATGGACAACAAAACACAACCAAAAGACTCCGTACAAATAAAAGATACCATCGGTACACGGCAAAATACAGAGCAGGCCATCTTACTCTTAAAGGCCCAACGAAAGCTGTACAACAAGGCCAAAAACTTAAACAATATAAAGTTTTGGCTTGCTGTAGTAAGTTTTACCGGAGCGGTCGCTATTCTGCCTTTTTGGCCAGAGTACAAAATTTATCTAGCTCTATTAGGTAGCGGCATCGCTAGCCTAAATTATCTATGGCTCAAAAACAAAGTCAAAGCCAATATCAAACAAGCCGCTAGAATTCAAGAAGAATTTGATGTATTAGTCCTTAATCTCCCTGATAACAATAGCTTGACAGGAGCGCCTATCACGAGAGAAATCATCCACCAATTTGGAGACAACGAGCCTAACAAAGGACTGCTAGACTGGTATCCCGATTTGGAAGAAACCGACCCGTCAAAAGCCACACTCATCGCTCAACGTGCCAACTTAGTGTGGGACTGGCGGCAAAGAGAAAAATATGTTAACTGGTTGACTATTAGCACATTACTATTACTTTTGGGCGGTATTATTTATGGAGCGATTCAAGATTTAAGTTTTAGAGACTACTTGCTGATGGTGTTATTACCGACACTGCCATTTTTGTTGTTGGGTATCACCAACATTCAAAGTCACCGTAAAGTCCTAAGCAGGCAAAAATTCAAAGAAAAAGAAATTGATAAATTAGTCAACAGCCAAAAATCCATACCCAAAGAGACTTTACGGAGCATCCAAGATGCCATCTACAAAAATAGAACTGAAAATGCACTTATCCCCAACTGGATGTACAAGCTACTCCGAAAAAAATTCCAAAAACAAATGGAAGCCACCGCAAAATCATTACAAAACGCTAAATAAAACAATATGAAAAAGTCAAAATTCAAACTAACATTTACGCTCCAACAGCATACTCCCATGATCCATTTTCAGCATGATCAAGCAGGAGCTACACTTCGGGGCACCGAGCTAAAACCTAAGCTGGACCGGTTTATTATCCAAAAAATGGGTGGTTGGGAAAAAATCCCTGATGACTGGAAAGTCGGCGGAAGCAAAAGTCAGCATCAGGCTTTGGATTATAAGGTGCGGATAGAAGCAATAGATGTTGAACTTACCCCAATTAAAAAACAAGATAAAGTTCCTATGTTTTTTGGAGCAATGGGTGATGACTACAATCTACATCCAAAGGCGAAGTCCTTTACGGAAAAACCCATATTGGTGGTGTTTCAATCTTTTAACAATGAACTAAAAGATACAATAGAACAAAATTTTGCCCCATTTTTGGCTCGAACCAACTTTGGAACAAGACAAAACAAAGGCTACGGCAGTTTCTTTTTAGATAGTAAAAAACATACTTCAGCAGCCAATGCATTTGACAGGTATCCTAGCATTTCATTCTCTATCCCAAAACGCAAGAAACCAAGAAATCAATATCAAGATGCACCGCCGGAAGACGAGCTGGATTTAACCCATGTATTCAACGTAATCAACTACTATTATCAAAGACTAAAATCTGGAATCAACTATTGTTATAATGATGATAAAATTGATTATCAGCACTCTTTTCTTAAGCTATACTTATCACAACTAAACCTTGGGTATCAATGGGAAAAGCGATGGTTAAAGGAAAAATTTATTGGGCTAAAACCTAATAATACTCCTAAAAAATATGCTAGAGCTATGCTCGGAGTTGTTGGAAACTACACTTTCAAGCCTAACAAAGGAAAAACTTGTGCACCTGAAGATGCCAATAAAATATATCCAAAGAACGAAAAGACAATCGCCGTGAGTTCCAACCAGGTAGAAAGGTTCAAATCCCCTATTACTTTCAAACCTATCATAAATGGAACAAAAGTAAGAATCTATATTGTGACCAATGAAATTCCGAAGCAACTTTTAGGTAAAGATTTCACTTTTACCGAAAACTCTAATTCTCATACCCTATCAACACCAGACAGAGCTATTAAGTTGGACAATCTTATTGAAGCTTACCATAAAGAATTAACCAATTCTTTCACCGCTTACACCTTTACAGGCCGCCCATCCTATCCAGTAACCATTCAAGCACCAAACCAATGAAAACCAACTACTTAGCCATCACTATTGGTCCACTCTACAAGACCATGATTCAGGCTCGATCTACTCGTGAGATATGGGCTTCCAGTTTTATTTTCTCCCTATTGATGAAGGAGATATTGACCCAACTAAAAGGTAATCCTAAGGTTGAAACCATCCTAAATCCTACGGTTACATCCATCAGCAGCACAGGCACCTACCACGGCGCAGGTATCTATCCCGATCGTTGTCATCTCCAAATGAAGGAAGCTTTGACAGATGATGAAATAGACGCACTACGAAAAAAAGCGCTGGATGCTTTGCCCTTTTGGTCGTATGAACAGAAAGAGCGGTACTTTCAAATTTATGTCATCCAAACTCAATTCGAAGCTTCCGCTACGAAAAGCGTTTTGGAGCATCTTAACCAAGTTTTAGATAGTACTGAATTACAGCAAAAATTCATACAACAAGGTTCCATGGATATTATTGGTTCTTTGGATTCAAATATCCAAAAACTCTACAAATCGGGCGTGAGCGAAAATGATGGAATCTTCAAAAGAGATAGTGGTGACAGACGGTTGCCTTCTATTATTGAAATAATTAATCAGGAACATGAACATTTTTCCAATTATGCCGAAATCGTCACACAAAGAATTTGGACGCAACTTAGACAAAGCCGTAAAACCAAGAAGTACTGGGACGAAACAGATGGCGACATCTTGTCGGAAATCAAGAAAAAAATCGCTAAAGAGTCATTTAAAACAAGAAACAAGTACTTCGCCATCGTTCAGGCGGATGGTGATGGAATCGGGAGCATGATACAAGCGCTTGGCAACGAAGCTGCTTCACTCGCTGATTTTTCTGAAAAGCTATTTGATTTTTCAAAAATAGCGGCAAAGCATATTTTTGATTTCGGAGCCCTTCCTGTTTATATTGGGGGAGATGATTTGCTTTTTGTAGCTCCTTTGGTCAATAAAAAAGACCAAACACTATTTGAGCTTATTGATACCTTGGATGGTGCTTTTGCTGCTAAAATAGACGAAGAAGCCTCCATGTCCTATGGCATTTCCATTGGCTATTACAAGTATCCAATGGGCGAAGTGATGACAAATGCTTATGAGCTATTATCCCATTCCGCCAAGCAATTAAAAATTGGGAAAAGAGCCAAAAATGCCGCAGCATTCCTTGTCAGAAAACATAGCGGACAGACTTTTGGGACTATTTTACCGAAAGGCTCTGAAGCCTACGAGTACTTTACAGAAATGCTCAAAAAACATCATAACAACCTGAAAGAGAGCTTTTTATCATCATTAATCTATACGCTCAAAGCACATGAATTTCTTTTGGTGCAGGCGCTAAAAGAAGGCCGTGAAGAACACTTTTTTAAGCATCACTTTAACGAAGGGGTGCATACAACCAATCGCCAATATCTGGATTCTGTTAGGGATTTATCTCGCCTTATTTATGATGACATGAATGGCGTAGAAGCGAATAATGGCTGGGTAGCTTTTGGGAAGCCAAAGGACAAAGACGAAATCGTTTCGACAACCATTTACAGCTGCCTTAGATTGATTCAATTTTTAAATGCTAAAGACCATGATTAAAACAAAACTCGTCACCTTGACCCCGATGGATTCTTTTTTCTTCGGGGGCGAACAAACTTTCGGCAACGGGGACAAACGAAATTTCTATGCCGAATCTCGATTCTTTCCACAACAAACGTCCATTATCGGCGTATTGCGACATGTACTATTTGAAGCCGATCAGCAACAGAACTTTGGCAAAAGTTTCATGGTCGGTAAAGCCAATGATTTTGGATGGATAAAATCCATTTCTCCTGTTTTTATTCATAGTAAAAACAAGACTTTAGGCATTCCAATTCGGCTTCCTAAAAATCAAATAAAGGAGTATCCCGTCCAAACAAAACCTGTCCCCTTAACTCAAGTCAATTTTGGATATGGGGCTCAGGAAGCTGTAGTCCTTGATGACTTCAAGGAAAAATATGGAACTGATAAACAATTATTGCTTTTCGATCCCCTTATTCCTTTTGATGCCGTTTTTAAAGAAGTCATCAAAACGGGTATTGCTCGTGACCGAAAGAAACATACAGCCCTTGAAGGTATGTTTTATCGTCAACGGCTATTTAAGATGGCAGATGGTTATTCCTTTGGCGTTTATGTCGAAGCAGAAGAAGAACTATTTGAATGGATAAATCAACGAAATATGCCCTTAGGTGGCGAAAAAGTCAACTTTGTCCTACGGACATTCGATGAAGGTGCTTTTAAGATACCTGATGACCTTTTGCGTAAGCATATCAAAGGGGAAGATTGGATTTTCTTAGTATCGGACGCTTACGTGCCTGAAAGTATTTATGAATACTGCTCACTGGCCATGGCTGATGCTATTTCCTTTCGGAATATTGTAACGCCTGGCGCATACACCGCTAATCTTGACCTGAATCTAATACCAAATAGCCATAAGCGATACAAAAGTATAAAAATGGCACTACTCCAACGCGGTTCTATCCTTTTTCCGAAAGGAAAAGATGCACATACCGAAATCATAAAACTACTTGACAATCAACAGTTGAGAGCAATCGGCTACAATCACTTTTATTCAAATTTTAAAACCAAATAATCATGACTAAGTACCAACCACACGTCTATACCATCCGTACTTTGACCAACTTACACGTCGGCGGAAGCGGTAGCAATTTTGACATCGTTGACAAACAAGTACAGCGAGACCCGACCACCGATTATCCTTCTATCCATGCTTCGAGCTTAAAGGGGGCGTTGCGAGATCACTTTGTTGACCAACTAGGAGAGACAGCCATCATCACTGATATTTTTGGTAGTGAGCCGGGTGATGGGGATGCCAAACAAGGGCTCTACCGCTTTCTGAGTGCAGATATACTAGCTTTACCTAAGCCAGCCCAGCCCTTTGATTATGTAAGTACAAAAAATGTTTTGGAGCCGTTCAAAGATAAAATTAAATTAATGGGCACCAAACTCCCCAACGACTTTCCACCAAAAGATTGGAAAAAGCTATCTAAAAGCTTTGCGGAACTTACCGAAGCACTGCCCGTCATCGCCCGAAATATTCTGGAAAATGGCATCAGCCAAAACCTTTGGTACGAAGAAGTAGTACCCAGAGAATCCATTTTTGGGTTTGTGGTGCTTGCGCCCGAAAAAGATCAACACTTTGACAAATTTAACCAACTGGTCAATGGTCAAATTATCCAAATCGGTGCCAATGCCACCATCGGTTATGGTCTTTGTAAATTTGAAAAAATAAGCTAATTATGAGAAAGAAAATATCAAACGAAGCACTACGTATCGCCTTGACTAAAATTGAAAATAAATTGCTCGTCAATGGTGTCCTCCCCAAAGAGTATGATGGATATGCCGCATCTCTTGGCCCTGCCATCCTCAACTCCGGCTTGCTACCCGCCTTGGCTTTTTACTCTGACACAGAAAAGAAAAACCGTGTCAAACTATTAGAAGTCATCGCCAAAACGGCT
>CAYTLX010000073.1:0-1550 GCA_964438645.1 uncultured Saprospiraceae bacterium
ATCGTAAAGCATTGTGCCTATCGTCGCAACGACTACTTTCTGCCCTTGAGCCACATTAGGAGCGCCACAGACAATCTGCAACAAATCGCCTTGCCCGACATCCACCTTGGTCATCGACAACGTATCCGCATTCGGGTGCTTACCACATTCGACAACCTGCCCAATAACGATGCCTTTTAGTCCCCCTTTGATGGTTTCGACTTCTTCGATGCCTTCGACTTCTAGTCCTAAATCCGTTAGCATTTCGCTAATTTCATCTACGGTCAAATGGTCAAGGTCAATATATTCTTTTAGCCAACTAAGCGAAAGTTTCATGTCTAAATGATTAAAGCTGAATTACTCAGCAGATACAGTAAAATTGAAACCGCAAAAGTAGGCTTTTTTTGGATTAACTAGGGTATTCCCGTTTGGGATATTCGTGTAGATGGGGTAATCTTGTTTAATTCCCACATTTTAGCAGATATTTTGCGATAATGGGGTACGGTCTAAAACTAGGAACCCAATATTTTTGTTTCTTTGTGCAGGATTCCTGAAAACAAAAACGTAACTGGTTAGGTGCCACCACTAAGAGATGGAAAAATAGCAAAAACAGGCGCAAAAAGGGCATTTTTTGGCAAAAACTTGCGGCCACCTAAACAGTTACACAAAAATAGGCCTATATGATCATTTTATTATCCCCTGCCAAAAGTCTTCAAGATACACCTTTGCTTGCGCAAAAAACAACTCAGGTTCGGTTTAAACAAGAAACTGCAACTATCGTCGAAAGACTAAGGGCGATGCCTTTGCAGGATTTAAAAAAGCTAATGAAACTTAGTGACTCATTAGCTTCCTTAAATTATGGTCGATATCAAAATTTTCAGCCTAAATACACCAAAAAAAATGCGCAACCCGCAGGGTTGGCTTTTAACGGTGCTGTTTTTCAGGGGCTTGACTTAGCTTCGCTTTCGGTGGATCAGATGGATTTTGCGCAAGCACATCTACGGATTTTGTCGGGCTTGTATGGGGTGTTGCGCCCGTTGGATTTGATACAGCCTTATCGCTTAGAAATGGGTACAAAGCTGCAATTGGCTGAATTTAAAAATCTTTATGCCTTTTGGGGAGACAAAATCACCGGCCTAATTAACAAGGATTTAAAGGCCACCAATGGAAAAACCATCATCAATCTGGCTTCAAAAGAGTATTTCAAGTCCATCAGCCCAAAAAAATTGAAAGGGCGGCTGTTGACCATAGATTTTAGAGAAGAACGAGATGGAAAATTCAAATTCATCACTTTCAACGCCAAAAAGGCAAGGGGACTTATGACCCGCTATATTTTAGAAAACAAAATCCATAACCCCGAAGACCTGAAAGGTTTTTTGGATGATGGCTATGCGTTTAATGCGGATTTGTCTGGGGATGATGTTTGGTTGTTTACTCGGTGATGGGGGCATGGATCTAGTTGTAGCCTATAGCTAAAGGATGGAGCAAAACTTTTTTTGTTCAATTGTGCAATTGGGCAATTGTGCAATTGAAACCAACCAAAATCATTGTTGAAATAGGAGCCTAGTCTA
>CAYTLX010000073.1:1560-2904 GCA_964438645.1 uncultured Saprospiraceae bacterium
CGTTTAATGCGGACTTGTCTGGGGGAGATGTTTGGTTGTTTACTCGGTGATCTTTAATCATTGTTGAAATTGGTGCCTATCTATTGTATTGATTTGTAGACGGGCTAAAGCCCATCTTACTAAAAAAGAAGCCGAAAAGCCACAATTTGCCCCAACATTCCGACAATAAAACCAATAGACACTTCATTAAGCTGATGCGCCTTTAGCGCCAAACGGGCAGTCCCGACCATACCCGAAAGTAATAAGACCAAAAACAACCAATAATTTAAGCCAATATTGTAAGAATAGCCCCCAAAGTTCAGTGAGAAAGCATCAAAATCAAAGTACTTAAACATAAATATGGTGAGCATCAACCAACCACCCATACCTACACCATGAAGGCTTAATTTTTTAAATAAATTGATAAAGAAGGCGGTAAGCAAAGAGAGCGTGGCTCCTAGGACATAAGAACTAAAAATGGGTGGAATAGAAGGGTGCTCATAAAAATTTCGCGCAAGCCATAAGTAAAAAATACTGGTCACAATCAACGGTCCAATTCGATCCATACGATCTTGGCTCATTTCTAAAGATGGAATCAAACCTGTAAACTTCATCATCACGGCCGCAAAAGCAGGCAGCACAAAAGAAGACATAAAGACCACCAAAAGCAACTTATCGCCACCCAAAGGTGTGCTATACCCAAACATATATGGATTGATAATGAGTAGCATGATTAGACCATAACTCATCACCATTAAAGGGTGAAATAGATAAGAGATTATTTTTGCACTAACTTTAAGCATGTTGCAAAGGTCTATATTTTTTTGGAAAGGAATGCTAACTGGTCAACAAAAAGGTGCTTCGGCGTTTCAAATGGTTTTTTGGGATGGGCTTCGTTTCCTATTTTTGTTCAAAGGCTACTAACATAGTGTTCAAAGAGCCTTCGGCGTTCAATAGGCTATCTAAAACAGTTACTGTAAATCTAAAAAAAGCCCTTCCAATCATGAAAGGGCTCGTAAAACGTAATACTTTTTAATGCCTAAGCATCACCGTTGATGACATCATCCACCGCATCTTTTGCATCATAGATTTTGTCAGAGACACTATCTTTTATGGAGCTTAGAGCATCCTTAGCTTCATCAAATAGCTTATTGTCTGTCACGGCATCCTTGGCCTTACTAGCCAAATCTCCTGCGCCTTCGACTAAGTCCCCAGCTTTTCCAACCACTCCGCTTACGACACCACCTGCCGTATCTTTAATATTGCCAGCAATATCTCCTGCGCCTTCTAGGGCATCTCCAGCCTTGTCAACCACTCCGCTTACGACGTCTCCTGCGGTATCTTTTACCTTGCCCGCAATGTCGC
>CAYTLX010000073.1:3004-7915 GCA_964438645.1 uncultured Saprospiraceae bacterium
CTCCGCTTACGACGTCTCCTGCGGTATCTTTTACCTTGCCCGCAATGTCGCTGGCACCTTCAACCAAGTCGCCTGCTTTGTCCACAACGGTATCTTTTACTTTGCCTGCAATGTCGCCAGCGCCTTCCAATACGTCTCCTGCCTTATCAACCACTCCACTCACGACGTCTCCAGCGCTGTCTTTTACTTTTCCCGCAAGGTCGCTGGCACCTTCCAGTGCATCACCTGCTTTGTCCACAACAGTGTCTTTCAAATCACCTGCTACATTAGCAGCTTTATTAACGGCATCCTTCCCTGAGCCGAATAGTTTTTTTAAGAATCCTAGCATTTTTTTAGTTTTTAATTTCAATCGGCTCCAAACTTAGGAGACCTTATCACAAAGATAACAAAAACATTGAATATTATGCTGTTATTATACATTTTTCTCAACCAACAGCTTGACGATTTTTATAACTTATTGATTATCAATTTGTTATAAAATGTTAAATTTTACAACAAAACATCCAATCAGTTAACAATCAATGCTTTACGTCTATAGTGCGGTGCGCAAAATCCAAAACTAAAACGGCGTATTGCGTAACCTGTCATCAATAAAAACAAGGCTAATCCCCTTGTCCATGTTGAATATCCGCATAATTTGTTCTTTTGGGGAATTAACCTGACCTTTGTCGGTCTATATGAAAAGAGAATTTCTAATCAATGTGGTGCTTGTCGTGGGACTCAATGTCCTGATAAAGGTATTTTTTATCTTTGGCATTGATAGAAATGTCCAAAATCTAGTCGGACAAACGGAGTATGGCGCCTATTTTGCCATTCTCAATTTGGCCTACCTTTTTCAGATTATCAATGATTTTGGCATCCAGAACTTCAACAACAAACACATCGCCCAACACCGCCAATTACTGCCCAAATACCTACCGAACATCCTAGTCTTCAAAGCCATTTTGGGATTTGCTTTTATGATGGCTTTTTTATTGTTTGGATGGATGCTAGGCTATTGGGCTTTGTCAAAGACCCTTTTAATTGCTGTAGGGCTAAATCAAATACTGGTAGCGCTCATTTATTATTTGCGCTCCAACGTCTCTGCCTTAGGCTTTTATAGATTGGATAGTATTTTTTCGGTATTGGATAAGTTTTTGATGATAGTCATTATTGGGACATTAATTTGGACGCCTGCCTTGCGGCAAAATTTTCAGATGGAATGGTTTGCTTGGGGTCAGTTTTTTGCCTTACTGTTCACCGCTTTAGCGGGTTTAGCTTTTCTTTACAGAAAAATCGACATACCACGGATACGGTTAAATTTGCCTTTTTTATTGGTCATCATCAAAGAAAGCAAGCCTTATGCTATCCTAGGTCTTTTAATGGCCATTTATAGTCGGATAGATAGTGTGATGCTTTCGCAAATCATCTCAGAAAAAGAAACGGGTATCTATGCTTCTGCGTTTCGATTAATGGATGCAGGCACGATGGTCGGCTTGCTGATTAGTGCTTTTTTGCTACCGATGTTTGTGCGACAAATCAAAGAAAAAGCACCTACAGCAGAATTGGCTGACTTGGTCATCAAGATGATGTGGGTCGTTGGTGTGGCTGTGGCCATCCCTGTGATTATTTATAGACTGCCCATTATGCGCACATTATACACCGAAGGCAACCAATATGCTGCAGACGTATTAGGGCTCTTGATGGTCGCACTCTTGGCGTTGATGTGGTCAAGTGTCAATGGCGTTTTATTGATTGCGGCAGGTGCCATCAAACGATTAAACACCATGTATTTTATTGCGGTATTGCTTAATCTTGGGCTCAATTTTCTACTTATCCCTAAATTTGGGGCGGTAGGCGCTGCTTTTGTTGCTGCCACCACCCAGTGGTTTGTCACCTTGTATCAATACCGATTATTGGCACAATCATCTCTTTTAGCTCTTTCAATCCAGACGACCTTGCAAATCATTGGACTACTCATCCTGAGTGTCTTAATCACCTACGGACTAAGCCAGATGAGCCAAAATTGGATGTTATTATTTTTAGCAAGTAGCGGCATGACCCTCCTACTTTCCATCGTATTGGGTTTGTTTTCGCCGAAAGGCTTAATAAAATTATTAAAAAACCGTTAGTCATTGGGTACAAACGATTTGCTTCCGTAGCTTTGCAGCTTAAAACTCAATAAATGAATTCACAAGATAGCTTGGTTGATGTACTTGCCGTTTTATGGAAATGGCGAAAAAAAATCGTCCGGACAACAGCAGCTGTTGCTATTGTTAGTGTCCTATTGTCCTTGACCCTTTCAAATTACTATAAATCTACGACTACTTTTTTTGCCGCAAGCACCGACATCAATAAGCCCGAGCAAGTATTTGGTCTAACCAACAAAGCCACTCGCTTTTATGGGGATGATTTTGACAATGACCGCCTACTGACTATTGCGTCTTCATCAGAGCTTATTCGGTTCTTGATTGATTCTTTCCATGTGGCGGAGCACTACGACATGAAAACGAATACGCCTAAGCGACAATTTAAGTTGGAGAAAAAATTTAGATCCAATCTCGAAGTATTAAAGACAAAGTTTGACGCAATCTCCTTATCCTTTGAAGACAAAGAACCAGAGTATGCAGCAACCGTCACCAACGAAGCTAGAAATCAAATTGGCAGAATCACCCTTAATCTGTTAAAATCTAGCCAAGCCCAACGAATCAGGTTATACCAAGGTAGTATCCAGGAAAAAACAGTCGAATTGGCCATGATTTCCGATAGTTTACAAGCTTTACGGAAACGCTATAATATATTTGACCTAAAATCTCAGGGGGAGCTTCTTTCGACGATAGCCACTGAAGCAGAATCTGATCTGGCAGGTACCAAAGCTGCGCTTGCTAAGTTTAAGTCTATGCCTAGACAGCGGGACACCGTTCAGGTTTTGACCGCTCGAGTCGCTAATTTAGAAAAGAAGCTACAAACCGTTTTGGGCAATGAAGGCAGCTCAATGTTCTCTCTAAAACTTCTGAGACAAGGTATGGCAGCCACAAAAGTATTGAGCAATAGACACGCTAGGCTTTCTGAGCAGCTAGACGCTGAAAAAGAGAAGCTGAGACAGATTAATACGGTTTTTGCAAGTGACGCACCGACTATTATCCTTGCGGAAAAAGGAGAGATTCCAAAGGTCAAATCTCGGCCTAGAAGAAGCATTTTAGTTCTTGCGGCGACTTTGGCTGCCTTTATTTTTAGTGCTCTTGGTGCTTTGTTGCTTGAAAATATTGGCAAAATTGATTTAAAAAGAATCAAAGGTGCCTAATACCCAACAAATAGCGCCGAGTACAAATAGGTTATGGTGGATTTTAGCGGTTGCGATTCTCATTGGGAGTGGTGGTGCCGTTCTCTTAGACACGCCCATTTTTGTATTATTCCCTACGGTTTTATTTGGCATATACATTACCATTGTCGATTATAAGAAGCTCTATTATTTGCTTTTTTTTTCCATTCCGTTTTCGTCAAACGTTGGTATTGGGAGTAGCTCGATTGACCTTCCGTCGGAACCTATTACCATTCTTTTAGCGGGAATTTCGGTGGTTTATTTTTTGACGAATTATCGCAAGATGTCCTTCAAGTTCATCACTCATCCTGTAAGCCTATTGCTTTTGTTGCATTTGGCTTGGACGTTGATTACGACGCTGACTTCAGAACAATTCTCTTTTTCTGCAAAGTTTTTAGCTGCAAAAATTTGGTATGTACTCCCTTTTTATTTCCTTGCGGCAAAATTGTTGTACCGCGACAAAGTATATAAAACCTGGCTCTTTTCTACGCTAGCAGGTATTAGTTTGACCATCGTTTATGTCATGGTTAG
The DNA here is from genome assembly GCA_964438645.1 of uncultured Saprospiraceae bacterium. Classification (GTDB taxonomy): domain Bacteria; phylum Bacteroidota; class Bacteroidia; order Chitinophagales; family Saprospiraceae; genus HyVt-613. The sequence continues at coordinate 6,837 of CAYTLX010000073.1, forward strand.
ACATAGTGCTTTTGGATTTAGCTTTGACGAAATCAACTGGGTGCTTGGCCCCTTTTACCCCAACCATGTCATCTATGCTTCTATATTAACTTTATTTCTTCCCTACATCTGGGAAAGTTTGGCTTTTTTTAAGCGGAAATCTGCCTATTGGTGGTTGATGATTGGACTTCTCTTGTTGTTTTTGATTGCGATTAAGTTTTCTTATACAAGAGCAGCATACGTGTCAGTGATTGCACTCATAGGCTCCTACTGGCTCATCCGCTTCAATGTACTCAAATATGCGCTAATACTCGCCGTAATAGTGAGTTCTATGGGTGTCCGCTGGATAGTCCAAGAGAATCATTATTTAGATTATGCCCCCAATTTTGAACGCACCATCTCCAATAAAGAGTTTGACGACTTAGTGGAAGCCACTTATAACTTGGAAGACATCTCCGTCATGGAGCGGGTGTATCGCTGGGTGGCGGCATTTAGAATGACTTCTGACCATCCATATATGGGTTTTGGTCCTGGAAATTTCTATAGCTTTTATCAGCCTTACACACTCCGAATGTTCAAAACCTATGTGAGTGACAACCCTGAGAAGTCGGGCGTACATTGTTATTTTCTAATGACGGCTGTGGAGCAAGGCATCCCAGGCATGCTTATTTTTGTCTTACTCATGCTAAGCATCATTGTAACGGGAGAACGTGCCTACCATTTGTCGAAAGACCCAAAAATAAAACGGCGTATCATGGCAAATATCCTTGCTTTTCTGGCTATTTGTTCGCTATTAATTGTCAATGATGTAATTGAGACCGATAAAATTGGCTCTTTCTTCTTTGTGTCGGCTGCTTTGATTGTCCGGCTCTATATTCATGCTCGGGACGAATCCCCTTCTCTTCGTTAACCCGGGAGATACAACGATGCGGCCTAATATTGCACCACTCTGGGCAGTCCTTCCCCAAATTTGAATAGGCATTATCCCCTTTTTTTGAGATTTGGGCAAATTTGACCCTTCCAGAAGCCGCCAGCGGGGGACAGTCTGTTTATTTTGGTTGATGTGTAAGATTTTGATTCTTTGCATTCATTTGAACAAT
>CAYTLX010000074.1:0-7892 GCA_964438645.1 uncultured Saprospiraceae bacterium
CTTTGAATTTGTTACTACAACATTTTTTGAAAACTTGAAAAAGGGTTTTAAAAAGAGAGGATATACGGATGTAACATTCGACTTCGAAAATCTCCGAGATGGAGACCAAGATCCTGTCTCCATATTGATCTATTATCCTTCTGTAACGCCGCATTCAGACTATGTTTTGCCAAGGGTTAAAGTGGAAGTGGGCAGCCGTTCGTTAAAAGATCCTTTTACCCATCGTAAAATACAATCTTTTATAGGCAAAGAATATCAAGAACAGGCATTTGCAGACTTGGCTTTTGGCATACCTTGTGTAAATCCTGAACGGACGTTTTTGGAAAAATTATTTTTGTTGCATGAAGAGTTTCAAAAACCAAATGAGAAAATCAGAGTAAATAGATTGAGCCGACATTTGTATGACCTTGTTAGGATTTACCAAAGCGAACATAAAAGTAAAGCATATAATATAAACTTAATAAAAGAGATTGTTGAGCATAGAGAACGTTTCAATGCTATACGGGGTATGGATTACAATAGCTTGTACCCTCCTAGTTTAAATGCTATTCCGCCAAAGGAATTGTTAAAAGATTGGCAGGCTGATTATAAAACTATGCAAGATTTTATGATACCAGAGGAGAGCCCTGACTTTATGGAGTTGATGGAAGTAGTAAGAAAAGCAATCAATGAGTATAATGATATAAATATTGAGCCTATGACTCGATTGGAATAAAGTTATAAAATGTAGCTGCCAGAGAACTCTCCATCATAATCCGCTACACCTACGTTTTGACCTTGTCCTAAAAGCCATCGGTAATCAATACACCTGTAATTGCTTTATCACCTGTTCGCCATTCTTTAGATAAAAATGGAGGTAATAAGTACCTTTAGATAGGTTCGAAAACTGGTCGTTAGGCACGGAGCGCATACTTCTAATAAATTTACCTGCCGCACTGTAAATCCAAATAGATTTAATGTTATCGGAAGATTCAATTTGTAATTTTGTGGCTCCATGGATAGGATTAGGATATATCTTTATCTCATTTTTTTGCGCAAGCTCCTGATTGGAAACAATCCCCTGTAAGCTAACCGTCGAGTCAACAGTACATCCATTTTGATCGGTTAAAAGAAAATGATAATCCCCTTCAGGCAGTTGATTGATGAAGAAATTTATTGGGCCGTGATCCCATATTATTTCATAATTTGGTGTGCCGCCTTGCGGCGTAACAATGATATAGCCATTGGACTCTCCAACAAAAGGATCATTTTTGTTGATGGAGACGGTGGGATTGTCAAAGACAGAGATGGTAATTGCATCGGTGGCAGTCTGCCCCACACCATTCGTGACGGTGACCATATACTCTTGGGTTGAGGTCGGTGTGATGGGGCGAGTGGCTTCGGTAGAGTTGTCTTCCCATAGGTAGGAGCAATTATTGCAATTGGGGACAGTGGCATCTAGCAAGATGTTTTTGTTTGCACAAATGCCAAAGTCACTGCCAAGAGAAACAGAAAAAGGAGCTGCTTGGTCAGTGTAGGTGTTGATCCAAATATCTTTTTCTCCAGAAGTGATTAAATCTCCATCTTTGGAGTCTGTATCGCCCATGACGGCGACGACTGTTTGGGAAGGGTCGGTGCCAATGGCGACACCTATTTCATTTTGCGAGCCATTCGAGAATATTTCCCAAAGCTTGTTTCCTTCCGCATCAAGTTTGAGCGTCCAAGCATTTTTGAAGCTATGATACGGCAAAGGGCTATTGGTTGGGACTTCAGAATATCCCGTAATCAAAAAGCCGTTGTTATTCATGGCATGGACATCAATCCCTGCATCAAAACGATTTTGTCCAAAAGTTTTTTGCCAAATCACTTCGCCTAATTCGTTCATTTTAATGGCTACCAAATCTTGGTCATATCTATCTTCCACTGTTAATTCATTAGGATGAGTGGCACTTGTCGAGCCGACCACGATATACCCACCTGTGGCTACGGGTTGGATGGCGTGGCCATAGTCAAAAGTACTATTTCCATACGATTTAGACCATAGGATGTCTCCCGTATGGGTGAGTTTGAGCACCCAAATATCGCTATGGCCGTTATTAGAAGAGATATTGCCATCTTGCGAAAAGGTTGTTCCCGAAAGGATGAAGCCGCCATCAGGAGTAAGTTGAATATCCGTCGGGTAGTCGGTTTTGCTTCCGCCAAAAGTTTTTGTCCATTCGGTATTGCCCCCAGCATCTACTTTGATTAATAGGACGTCTGCTTGCCCATATCTGTAGCTGCTAATGTCAGACGAAAGTGTCATTCCCGCAAGGATAGCCCCGCCATCTCCAGTAGATTTGATGGCAACGGCACGATCCAATTTAGAGCCCCCAAAGAGTTTTTGCCAAATTTGATCGCCAGCCACATCGGTTCTGATGAGCAAAAAATCTCCTTTTCCATGATAATTGGATAATTCCGTAGAATAGGTCGTGCCTAGAATGAAAAAGCCGTTGGAAGTGGGCGCTATTTGTGCTGCAATCTCCTTTTTTTGACCACCATATCTTTTTTCCGAAAGGAAATTGCTAGATGTATCCGTAAAAATTGTCCAAAAATCAAAGTCCGCCCCAATATTTTGGCTAGAACCTAGCAATACTAGACCATTTGGAGCAGTGGTGATGTCTGCCGATAATTCTACTTTTGTGGAGCCAAATATGTGTCCCTGTGCATATATATCTTGTTGACAGAATATAGATATCCACAGAAAAACATAAAAAACGTTTCTTTTATTCATGCGTTGCGAGTATGCGAAATAAAGTGTTTATTGGTTGTGGGGTATCCATAAAACTGTGCAAAGTTAACGAATACTCATTACTTTTGCCACAATAAAATATTTCTAGCGATGATAAAACAACTATTTGTCTTGTTTCTGGGGCTTCTCTGGACGGGAAGTGCGGTGGCGCAGATAACGATTGCAACCGATCATAAGACGGCCAATTATGAAGTTGGGGAGACGATAATATTTACAGTGCATTCCACCATGACGGGGCCGGCAGATTATGAGATTAGATATAGCGATCGCTCCAAAGTCCTAGATCAAGGGAAGATTGACTTAGTGGCGGGTCAGGATGCAGCGATTACCATCCAAATACAATCCCCTTGTTTTATTATCTGCAAGGTATCTCTTTTCGGTAATGAAGCAGTGGCAGGGGCGTCTATTGCTCCGTTTGATTTGACGCCCTTTGAGCAGACACCCGCTGATTTTGATGCTTTTTGGGATGGGATGAAGTCGCAGCTTGCGCAAATACCAATCGATCCGCAGGTGGTTTTTATGTTTCAGACGCCTGCGAGTAAGACGTATCGAGTGAACTTGGCCAATATCGATAATCGTCGGGTGTATGGTTATATTTCTGTACCGACCACGCAAGGGCCTTTTGCGGCGGTATTGCAAGTACCAGCCTATGGCAGTGCGCCAGGGAATGCTGCCCCTATTCAGTTTATTGCCGAAAACTTGGGGATGATTGCCATGAGCATTAGTATCCATAACACAGAGCCCGATGTGCAAGACCCCAACGCCTATCAACCCGATAATCCAGCAGTAAAAGAAGAAAATTATTATCGGTGGGCATTGATGGCGGCGGTGCGCTCCATTGATTATATCTACTCAAGATCTGATTTTGATGGCAACCAGTTGGCTGTTTTTGGGATTAGTCAGGGTGGGGGATTGGCTATTTCTACGGCAGGACTGGATAGCCGTGTAAAATTATTGATTGACCTAGTCCCAGCACTTTGTCGTCATGATGGATTAAAATATGCTCGTCCGAGTGGGCATCCGCATTATATCTCCAATATGCGGATTCTAGGGGGCACGCCAGAGCAGGAAGTGCAGATTACAGAAGCGAGTAAGTACTATGATGCGGTCAATTTTGCCAAACGTTATCAAGGGCCTTCTTTATCTGTTTTCGGATATTTGGATCCGACGTGTCCGCCAGCTACGGGCTTTACAGCCAATAACCAAATGCTTCACTCTAAGATGATTGTTCATTCCAGAGACAAAGGGCATGATGCTTATTTTGCAGGAAATTATGACTGGTATCGGTTTGTGCGTGGGTATTTTACAGGCTTGAAGCCTTATCAGATTCCTCAAGAAAATACCGCCTGGTACGTGCTAGATGCTGGGCCAGGCCAAACGGTCTCTGTCGGCGCCAATATCAATCTACAAGCCACTTTGACCAATAAAAGTCAACCCGTCACCAATTTGCCTATCGAATGGCAAAAAGTTTCTGGCCCTGGTGGGGTGCACTTTAGCTCGCCTGATGCCTATCAGACGTCTGCTTCTTTTAATCAAGCTGGAAGTTACTTGCTACGGGCCGTGGTCAAGGACGAGACGCCGCTTGCGCAAAATGCCGTGTGGTATGATATTGTGGATTATGTTTGGATTTTGGTGGAATGATTTTTAAGCGTTTTAAATAATTGATTTTTAGTTAGTTATGGCATATTTTTGCTTTTGTGAAGTTATTAAAAACGAAATATTACTATCTATTTGCCTTTGTTATATTGATAGGGGCCTACTGCTCGGGTCTCTTGTCCGACGTCATAGACGTCGATGCGGCGCAGTACGCAGCCAATAGCATGGAGATGGTGCAAAGTGGCTCCTATGTAGAAGTGATGGAAAGGGGGAAAGATTATTTGGATAAACCCCCTTTTTTGTTTTGGGTGAATAGTTTGTCGTATCAGTTGTTTGGGTTTACTAATTTTGCCTATAAACTACCGACATTGATTTTTTCTTTTTTTAGCTTGCTGTTTACCTATAAATTAGGCGCACTGCTTTATGACAGAAAAACAGGGCAGGGGGCGTCCATAATCCTAGCGACATCTTTGGGCTTCTTTTGGCTGAATAATGATGTTAAAGCAGATGGGATTTTGATGTCCACTGTTATTTTTTCCATTTATCAGCTGGTTCAATTTGTAAAGACCAATCAAATAAAGCAGCTCATTTTTGGTAGTATAGGCATGGCGATAGGGATGATGACCAAAGGGCCGATGGCGATGATTTTTCCTTTGGCGGTTATTGGATTTCATTTAGTCTTGAAAGGTACTTTCGTAAAAAAGATGAAGGTGACTTGGTTGTTAATTTTTCCTGTTGTTGGTCTTTTATTATTGCCGATGACTATCGGGCTGTATGAGCAATTTGATTTGCATCCCGAAAAAATAGTCAATGGACATACTGGTGTGTCGGGACTTCGTTTCTTTTTTTGGGAGCAGAGTTTTGGGCGGATTACAGGCGAGAATGCTTGGAAAAATAATACGTCTTTTCTTTATCTTTTTCATAGCTTGTTGATGTTGATTTTTCCTTATAGTATTTTGGTTATTGTGGCTTATTATCGAAAGATAAAGCAGGTAATCCGAAAAGACTATGATGGTGAATACTACACGATTGGCTCTTTAGTGATTCTAGTTGCCTTGTCCTTGTCTTCTTATAAGATTCCGCATTATGTGATGGTTATTTTTCCTTTGGTCGCCCTTGTTGTCGCTAGTGAGTTTAGCCATTTCCTAGCATTAGAAAGACCTAAATGGATAAAAACACATAGCCAAGTGATGGGCGGATTAGTGCTATTGGTCTCGTTGATTAGTTTGTATCTATTTGATTTTCAATGGATTGTGTTGTTTGTGGCTGTTTGTTTAGCGACGATTTTCTTGTTATTGATGCGTGACAAAAAGTACCTTCAGGCATTGGTGGTCTCAGGGATTTTATTGGGATTTGTGTTTAATGTTCATGTGCTTCCGAGCATGCAGCAATATTTTGTCGGAAGACGGATGGCAGCCTTAATCGTGCAAAAAGGCATAAAGGATGCGCCCATTTATTTATTTAATCGAGATTCGAGAGCCTTGGAGTTTTATTTGCAAAAGCGCTTGACTCCATTGTCATGGGAAGCATTAATCGAGAAAAATAAACATGGAGAACCCGCATGGTACTTTATGAGTTTAGATGGAAAAGAAGCCTTACAAAATGCAGGGTTGAAAATGGAGGATGAAATTAGCTTGATGCAATACGATTTTAATAGAATTAATTGGAAATTTTTAAATCCGAAGACCCGAAAGGCGAGTTTATCGCCACGATTTTTGATTAAGTTTAAAATGGAGTGATGTTTTTACCGATGTATTGATTACTGGAATTAAATAAAATGAAATATAGACATAAAAAAGTCGTTAGGTTTTTTATATTTGCAGTCCCTTCGTTTTTCTCTATTTTTATAAACCGCCACTCGATTTATGTTTCGTTTAATCGCCACGCTTACCGCTCTATTCTTTGTTACATCATTTAGCTTTGCGACCATTGTCACAATCGAAGGGGTCATCACCGATGCCCGCTCCATCAAAGAGATATATCTATATCCTGATAAGTCCTTCGGGGAATTTGAGAAGCAAATCATCCCATTGTACCAAAAAGGAATGTTTAGTGTAGATGTAGATATAAGTTATCCGCAGATGGCGGTGTTGGGGGTAGATGGGATGTATTTGAAGTTGTACTTATCGCCAGGCGCTTCGATATATTTAGATGCCGATGCGATGATTTTTCCTAGTGGCATCAATTTTAGTGGAGACGGTGGGTACGATAATTATATGCTACAAGAGTATTATAAACTCGAGCCGCCTATACGGGAGTTTGATAAGCAGTATTATCGGATTATAGGGCACCAATTTCCATTTAGCACCCAGCTCGAAGGGTATATGCACCTGTACCATCCCGATGAATATCGCCAAAAGTTAGAAGCCAAGCAGGCGAAGATGAAGCTTTTGTTGGATAACCCACAATTTGCACAAGCGACCCCAGATTTTCAAAATTTTCTAAGAAGCGAGATGGATGGATTTTTGCATTATGGGCTATTGTCGTATGCGTTGTTGTATTCAAAACGAGAGAAAATTCAAACCAATTACTATCATTTGGATGCGTTGCCTTCAGGAGATGTCAATAGTGATTATTATCGTAACTATCTCATACTGAATAATTTATATACAGCATCGTTGTCAGAAGGGAATAATCCAAGGGCGCAGACTTGTTATCGTTTGGCGCAAGCATTAGAGCAAGGTCGAGCGCAGGAGTATCTCCTTTCGGAAATTATTGTCGATGCCGTTAGGAAGGGTGATGAAGAGACCTTGATGCTCTTCGAAGAGTTTTTGGGTGAGTATCCCGAAAGCCCTTTTTTGAAAAAAATTGATAAAGTCATCTATAAAGACATCTCTTTGTTTTATGGGGAGAAGGCCCCTAATTTCTTTTTGCCGAATGCAGACGGTGGCAATACTACTCTTAAGCAGTTTGCGGGCAAGGTCGTTTATATTGACTTCTGGGCATCTTGGTGCAAGCCTTGTCTAGAAAAATTGGATCGCTTAGAAGAAGCGAAAACAAATGATGCGAATCACGATGTCGTTTTTATCACCATTTCCGTGGATGGTAATGAGCAAATTTGGAAGCAAACCCTACGCACAAGGGGATATACGGGAGTTCATTTATTCGCAGGAAAATCTAGTCCTGTCGTGCGAGACTTCAAAGTAAAAGGCGTACCAAGCGAATACATCGTCAAAAAAGATGGCTATTTTGCGCCAGCCCCTGACGATACGGATCCCAAAAATTTATTGGTCTTGTTGAAGAGATTGAATGAGAAGTAATTTCTTCGAGTGTTGAATTGTTCAAGCCGTTCATGAATGTGGGGTATTGAGGGCGCTGTTCTTTTGGGGCGGCTATGCCTTTTGGGTATTTAGCGCATTTTTATGAAGAAGCCAAAATTGTTTTTGCTGAAACTGTGTTAAGTGACTGATAATGAATCTCTTATCATCTTTCAGGGACGCAAAATATCTACCAAAGCCAAGATAAAAGTAAAGGGGAAGCCGCCGCAGGCAATGGATTGTGAAATTTATTTCACACCTTCGAGTAGCGT
>CAYTLX010000075.1:0-7874 GCA_964438645.1 uncultured Saprospiraceae bacterium
CATTCCTTAGCTATAGATTACAACTACTTTTCGGAGTAAGCTCAACGATTGCCCGATTGCCCCCAATCCAAATATCACCCAATAAAATCCAAGCTCCAAGCTTCAGGTCGTCCATCAAACATCTGCTTAGTCACCTTCCAAATTCCCTTAAAAAGGTCCGAGTGACGATATGCATCCAAGGCATCTTCCCCGTCCCACACACTAAAGGTAAAGAATATTTTAGGATCATCTTTAGCCTGTAATAATTCGACATGATGGCACCCAGGAAAAGCTTTTATCTTATCTTTCTTGGCTTCAAAATTGGCCTTAAAAGCAGATATCTCTTCCTCCTTAAATGTCATTTTCACAATTCTTTTTATCATTTTTATCATTTTTTTGTAACTGTTTAGGTGCCCCTATTTTCGGCAGAGAATGGGCATTTTATGGCAAAAATTTGCCCTACCCAAACAGTTACATGTTTTTGATGGGCTATGAAGAGATAGCTCAAAAGCATTTAATGCCCAAACTGATTCAGCGTAATAATTTATTTTGGTCTTCTGTGTAATTAATGGCTGTTTTGAAAGTGTCAAAAATATTTTCTTTCCCAATTAAATCGACAATTTGATAAGTATAAAAATCTTTAAGAATGGTATCATTAACCCCAGACAAAATGATGGTAATATTTTGATTTTTCAACGCCCTAATGGCTCCTTTTAGATTGCTTAATCCTGTAGAATCAATAAAGGGTACATGTCGCATTCTAATCACTAAAAAATTGCATTGATATCCTGTGGCAATTAATGTTTCCATATATTGTTTGGCAGAACCAAAGAAAAGTGGGCCACTCATTTCGTATATAGAAATACCTTCTGAAAGGTTTGAATAATCTGCAATTAAGTCACTATCCAAAGGCGGTGGAACTTCTTTTCCTAAATCTGCCATTCGTTTCATGAAAAGAATGGAGGATAAAACGATTCCAATTTCAATCGCAACCGTTAAATCAACAAAAACAGTCAATAGAAATGTGGTCAACAATACTACAATTTCAAAATAGGAGCCTTTCAGGATGGCCCTAAAAGAACGCCATTCACTCATATTGTAAGATACGACTATTAATATCCCTGCAAGGCAAGACATCGGAATTAACTTGGCCCATTTTCCGAAAAATATCATAATAAGGAGCAGCACAAAAGCATGAGTCATACCTGAAATAGGGGTTCGTCCGCCATTTTTTACGTTTGTGGCCGTTCGGGCAATGGCTCCTGTTGCGGGTATCCCACCAAAAAATGGAGTGACAATATTGGCAATCCCTTGAGCTATTAATTCTGTGTTTGAGCGATGATGACCACTAATCATTCCGTCTGCTACTACCGCAGAAAGTAGGGATTCAATACTACCTAATAAGGCAATAATTAATGCTGGGGCAAAATATTGTGAAATATTGCTCCAATCAACATGGGGAAGGGTAAAATGAATTTGATTTGGTATTTCTTTAAAGAATGATCCTATAGTCGTTACAGGAATATGAAACAATTGTACGGCCGTGGTTATTAAAATTATGGCAATAAAAGGCCCTGGCACTTTTTGCGTTATTTTTCCTGAAAATAAGATAATTAATATAGTAAAAAGGGTTACACTCACCGTAATTGGATTGATATCGTGTATGTGCGCAAAATAGATGCGCCATTTCTCAACAAATTCAGAGGGCACTTTATCTATATTTAGTCCCAAGGCATCTTTCACTTGCGTAGAAAAAATAACAAGGGCGATTCCACTTGTAAATCCAACCACCAAGGGAAAAGGGAAAAATTTTAGTAGGGCGCCTAATTTTAACAGCCCAAATCCAATAAGGATGATTCCTGCCAAAATGGTGGAAATGATTAATCCATCCACACCGTATTTCTGAACAATACCAAACACAATGACAATAAATGCCCCTGTGGGACCACCAATTTGGACTCTACTTCCTCCTAAAAGAGAAATAATAAATCCTGCAATGATTGCTGTAATAATTCCTTTTTCTGGGGACACTCCTGATGCGACCGCAAAAGCAATGGCAAGGGGCAAAGCAATTACGCCCACGACTATTCCAGCGAGCATGTCGGCACCTATTTGTTTTTTACTTAACCCTGCCTTGAGTAAACTAAAAAACTTAGGCCTAAATATTTTTTCCATTACTGTTCGTTATTCTTGTCGAAATAGTATTTAATTCACGACAACTCGCTTTTATCGAGCGGCAAAAGTACAGAAGATAATAAATATAAACAAGTGATGCGAATTATTATCTTATACTTCATAATGGCTAATTTGATTCAATCGCTCAGATAGAATCAAAAATCATATTGGGGCAAAAACCGTTGGCTGCATGGGGGTTGGTGCCCAATTCCGCTCTTATCAGATCATCAATTCCCCCATCACTCCCATCAAACTCAAATGCACATATCCTTTGTCAAAAGAAGTTCCTTCAGGCGCTATTGCTCGCACCCAACTAAAAAAATTAGCCAACTCTTCCACTTGTTTTTCGGGGGTACGTTTGGCTACTCCTGGAAAATGATTTTGTAGTATAATTAATTGATTATCAGCTGATTGCCAAAAATCTATTTGCAAAGAAACCTGTCTTTCTTGATGTTTTTTCTCAAGCAAATAAATTCGTTGCGTTGGGTTTGCACCCAACCGTTCTTCCATCACTTGATGAAACTTCTCCACATAGTTTAAAACCTTTGCTGGCTCTAGGGGTAGGCGATAATTCTCCAAAATTCTTTCGACCATCTGCTCATTAAAATCTGGCTCCTTTTGGCGAAAGCCTATCGTCATCGCATTAATGGCATTCGCCGCTTCAGGTAGATTTTCTATTTCAGTCGTTAAAAGTGGCTCCGCAAATTGGATTAATTCTCCCGCCTTAAACACTTTCGCTTGCTTAGGGCGCTCTTGGTTTACATCCCAAAAATAGGGCGAATGGGCTTGATTATTGATTTTTATTGCTGGAATTTGGACGGGCGCTATTGATTTCTCAATGGGCTCAATGTATTCTCCAAAATCATATTTTGCGTAAGCAATCGGTAAGGGCTTGTCTTCCCATTTGGGCATTTTTTCCATAGGATTTGCTTCAAACAGCGGAAAATCAGCATCCCCATTGGCGACCCGATCCAACCAGCCCATCTTGCCGCGTACATACGGAAAAATGATGTAATCTCGTGCTCTCGTGATGCCCACATACAACAATCTTGCTTCTTCTTCCTGTGCATTTTTTGTCTCTGTCAAATAAATTGGGTCTTGAGATAGACGCTCAAAAAATAAGGATTTTTCTGGTCTTTGCCCGAAAGGGCTCACCCAATATCTCAACCAACGATTGGCCAATAAATTATTGACATCCATCTCCGTATTCTCGTTAATGACCTTCACCCCAAAAGGATTTACCCGCAGCTTGGCGCCTAAGCTTCCGCAAATGACCGCTGGCCATTCGAGCCCTTTACTTTTGTGATAAGTCAGGACATTCACGGCATTTTCATTTTCTCCACCGCTCTTGGTATCTTTTTCATTTTGCGCAAGCTCATCCAAATAAATCACAAATCCCGCAGGTGTCGAAGGTCGATGTGTCCGCTTACACAAATCTTCAAATTGCTTAGCCAATCCACGTAGCAACGCAATGTTATCCAAGCGTTGATTGGACTTATCCCAATGCTGCACCACCTGTCTAATCTGGATACGCTCCAAGACCAAATCCAACACTTCTGTAATCGTCATATCGGGTATTAGCTTGCGCAAATTTTGTAATTTTTCCAGAATGGGTACGTCTTCAGCCCATCGAGACTCATCGTCTCTTTCGAGAAAATCATGGCGACTTGATAGGATTTTTTCTAGGGTCCAATTTGCTCCATATTTCAGTGCTTCTGCAACCGCTAAACTGTCATGACGACTCAATAAGATGCGCAAACAAGCCAAAACCAAAGTAACTTCAGCGGTATTCACCAACCCAACACCTGCTACCGCCGAATCCAAACCCGCCATATTCAACATTCGGGACATGGTCTGTACTTCAAAGTTGGTTCGAAGCAAAATAGCTACATCACCAGGTCGTATATTTCTTGATTGCTTATCGCCTTTCGGCAAAAATAAATGGTCACTATTTAGCCATTGCTTCAAAGCAAAAGCGGTCGCCATCATCGCCCAATCATTACTAATTACTCGTTTGCCCTGCTTATCTTCATTGTGTAACACCCAGTGAATCAAGCCCTTACCCATACCTTCAGGATCTTTTTCTTGGATTCTTTGTGGAATCAGCGCCACCTGCTCTTTGGGGATATCCGAAAAAGCCTTGGTAAAAATAAGGTTGGTAAAATTGACCAAATCTTCTCTAGACCGCCAAGACTTGAGCAATATATTTTCTTTTTTGATTCCACCTGTGGCGGCCACAATCCCATCCATCAACGCAGGCTCCGCCCCCCGAAAGGAATAAATGGCTTGCTTAGGGTCGCCAACCCAAACGGACTCTTTGACTAGCTGGGCGATTTTCCAAAAAATATCTAATTGTATGGGGCTGGTATCTTGAAATTCATCCACCATCAACAAATCAATTTCTTCTCCAATCACTGCGGCCACTTCTGGATGCTTAAGCAGTTCCCGAATATGCGTTTCCATATCAGAATAATCAATCAATCCACGCTGTTTTTTGTATTGGGCATAGGCATCAATGGCATCCATCGCCATATCAAAAACCAATCCAATAAATGTCTCTAAATCTGTCCTTAATTGCGGGTGATTATCGACTCGGTGGGCGGCAGCTTTTAGACCATCGGCTAACTCTGCACTCTTTTTAGACACTTTAAAATTGGATAACGCCATCCACTCTTTCCATGGAATGTACCCCGCAATGCTCCATTTTTTTTCGATGGCATTAAGCTGACCAATGGCCGTTGTCTTCATCTTGGTGGTATCATCGGCATTGTTTTTTAGGCTATTTCTCGTGAGTTTTATTTCCGAAAGGAGTGTATTTTCTATTTGTTGCCCATCAGATTCCGGTTGCCCGAAAAACTGAAATAATTGCTGAATGGATTTTTCTTTACTTGCTTGAAGGTCTTCTTGCGAAAAGTCATTGATGCGGGCTTGATCCGCTACATCTCTCACATCTCGCCGCCAATCATAGGGTTTTCTAGGAGCATCAAGATCAAACTTGATGACTAAATCTTCCATCTTCTCTATGCGCTCTTCGGTCAAAGCATTGACGATGGATTTATTAAAAATATCTTGGTGCTCTTCGTCGGGCAAAATATCCACATTGGGCGAAACGCCCGCAAAGAAGGCAAACCGTTTGAGTAATTGCACCCCTATACTATGCACAGTACCTATCAAAGCATTATTGAAAGCATGGGCTTCTTCTACAAAGCCTTCTTCTAGCAGTTTGATGGTCACTCTTTCTTTGAGCTCTGCGGCGGCTTTGTTGGTAAAAGTGGTGGCAATGATTCCATCTGGACGTACACCATCACGAATGGCATCGACCAACTCATTGGTTAAGCGATAAGTTTTGCCGCTACCCGCTCCTGCTGAAATGATTTTTATATTCAAGTTTTTGTATTTTTTCTTGTCTTTGGGCGAATTTCGGAAATTTTTGGGACATGACAGGTGTTTGGGGAGAGAATTTGGTGTATGATAGAGTTGCCGTCCAAAACTTTGTCTTACCGCTCGTGACTGCCCACGACTTGATTACACCCGTCAACCCCGTTACATCCATTGCACCGCTATACTCGTTATACCGTTACGCCCGTCACACCGTTTACACAGGCTTGTAGAGAACAAAAAATAACAGTAACTTTGCGGGATGCCATTAATACTAAAGAAAAACTTGGCGCCAGAAGGCGTGTGGGGACTATGGGACATTATAGAGCCTGAGTCTTACTTCATAGATCGTTTGGATCTATCTATCATTGAAAAAGCCAACCTAGATCAAATCAAAGGGCATCGCCGCTTGGAGTGGTTGGCGGCACGGTATTTACTTCATCTCCTTTCGGAACGCCATCTACGTGGAGAAGTGCTTAAAGATGAGTTCGGCAAACCATTTTTGTCTGGAGCGGATTGGGATATTAGCTTGTCGCATTCTAATAACATGGCTGGTGTGGCCGCCTACCCGAAGCCTGTAGGCATTGATGTGCAGAAAATTGTCACCAAAATTGAACGCATCGCCCACAAATACCTAAGTGAATACGAAGCCGCAAATATCCGCTATCGCAATCGACTAGAATATTTACACTTGTATTGGGGAGCTAAAGAAGCGATGTATAAAGCTTATGGCCGTAAAGAAATTGATTTTAAACGACACATGAATATTGAGCCATTTATCTTTAATCCTAGGGGGGGTAAGATGATTGGGACTTTGCAGAAAGGCGACGTTTTGATGAAGTTTGATATTCAGTATGAGTTGTTTGGGGCTTTTGTGATTGTGATTGCCAAGAGTTGAGTCGCTGCGCTGGTTGAGTTGCTTGTCCTGCTGACTTCGCTGGTTGAGAGTTGAGTGCTACCGCCCGAGACGTGCTTACCCAATATCCTAAATGTGACGAAGGAACGCCTTAAAAGCACAGCGCTGGCTGAAGAGTTGAGTGCCAATTAAACGCCGAAGGCATATGAACGTCCGTAGGACAAAATGAACGTCCAAAGGACAAAATGAACGCCGAAGGCATATGAACGTCCGTAGGACAATATGAACGTCCGTAGGACAAATTCAAAAGGCGAAGCCGCCCCAATAACAACATTTAACACGTAATCAGATTGTTATATTCAGCAAAATTTGGTAACGTGAAAAAATGTTTGGATTTTGCGGGATGACTGTTATGACTACTTTGAGAAAAATGACTTCTGGTCTATTGGGATTATTGTATCCTAAATTGTGCTTATCCTGTGGACTAGAATTGCCGCCAGGTGAGCTCAAAATCTGTATTCATTGCTTATCCGATATGCACTACACTGATTTTCACCTTTCGTTGGACAATCATTTTTCTGATCGGCTCTTTGGGCGTATTCCTTTTTATGCGACATCGGCCCTTCTTGTTTTCCGAAAGGGGGGCAAAACCCAACCCCTACTCCATGAGTTAAAATATAAGGGCAATCAACAACTCGGTGTAGAATTGGGACGCCAACATGGTCAGCTCTTGCTAGAATCACCCTATTTTCGAGATATTGATTGGATTATTCCCGTTCCACTGCACATCAAAAAGAAAAGATTGCGCGGATACAATCAAAGTGCAGTCTATGCGCAAGGCCTTTCGGATATATTAGACGTGCCTTATAGCGACCATATCTTAGTACGCCAAACCTTTACCGAAACACAAACAAAAAAAGGAATGGATGAACGGTTTCAAAATGTAAACAGCGTATTTAAAGTAGCGAAACCCAACCTAATACAACAGAAACATTTACTTGTAGTGGATGATGTGATGACAACTGGTGCGACTTTGGAATCTTGTGCGCTCACCTTGCTTGCCGCCGCAGATGTGCGGATTAGTTTTGCGACAATTGCTATTGCGGAGTATTGATCGTTGCCTAAAAAGCTAGACATGTAGGAAAATTGGTTTGAAAATCATCACTTTACACAAGTTTCAGTACAGCAGTTTAACACATCTGATAACGTATTTGCTCAAGTTCTGGGTGCTGGTTCAAGATAAATGGCTAAGGGACAAGGCCCTAAAATTCTTACCCTAGATTTTTCCGCAACGAACTACAAACAACCATAAAACATCGCTATAACAAAGATTAACTTAAATCATTACCAAAGGCTATATCTCAATAACGACAGGGCTTTCAAAGTGCCAAAACTTGAACGTTTTATACGGAGGCGTAGCGGGTCACGTTGGTGAACGACCGATCCCGAAGGGTCGGGTGCGGCAGCGGCCGAAGGGAGAGAACGG
>CAYTLX010000076.1:0-7825 GCA_964438645.1 uncultured Saprospiraceae bacterium
TTCTTTACCAACAAAGCTAATTCGTGCATCCAGCATCCAGTAACATAACCCCAATTTACAAAAAAATAGTTGGGTAAGTCTGAAAAATAAAAAAAATATCCATAATTTGCATCATCACAAAAAAAATGTCCACACACCCAATCATTCAGCTCGACCAACCGATGCGCCTATCTGACTATTTAGTCGGGATATTCGATGAGTTGTCAACACGTAGTAGCATAAAGAAGGCTATAAAAAGGCAACAAATCAAAGTCAATAATCAGTTTCAACCTAGCGGATATTGGGTACAAGTCCATGATGTCATCTCCTACCAACCACCAGCCCTAATTCCCAAAAAAATCCTAGAGCTAAAATTTCCTGTTTTATATGAAGATGATTATTTAGCGATTATCCACAAACCCCCGGGCATCTCCGTGAGCGGCAATCAATTCTACACCATTCAAAATGCCCTTCCTTTCAACCTAAAAATCTCCGCACAAGCCGATGCCATTCGCCCTTTGCCCGTTCATCGCTTGGATAACCCTACTTCTGGACTTTTGATTATTGCCAAAACTAAAGGGGTAAGAGTCCAACTTGGAGATTTATTTTTGCGCAAGCGAATCACCAAACAATATCATGCCGTAGTCATCGGAAAAATTATTGATAATCAGCAAATTAACTCCCCTATTGACCATAAAGAAGCCCAAACAGAAGTCCAAAGAATAAAAGTAGTTCCTTCCTTAAAAAGCAAATACCTATCCTTAGTGCAGCTTACGCCAAAAACAGGGCGCACCCACCAACTTAGAAAACATTTAGCTTCCATCGGGCACCCTATTTTAGGCGACAAAATTTACGGTATAGAAGGACTCATCTTAAAACAAAAAGGACTATTTTTATGTGCCACTTCTTTGTCTTTCACACATCCAGTCCTAGACAATCCAATCAATGTTTCCATCCCACCCCCCCACAAATTTCTGAAAAGAATGGAGAATGAAGAAAAAAGAACAAAGTAGAGCCAATTCACGAATTGGCTCTACACTGGCACCAAAGGGCACCAAAGGCGAAACCCCGTCCCAAAGAACAAAGACCAACATCACCCCAAGAAATTTAAAAAAAATACCTACCTTTGCACGCGGAAAAAGAACATCCGCAGACGATGTTCGTAAAACCAATTTCCCCATTCCATCAAAGGATGGTTTATTCATCTAGAAGGATGATAATATCAAACAATCCTTCAACAAAATATACGCACTATGGCTACTGTAAAAAGAGTTGCGATTAACGGATTTGGAAGAATAGGCAGACACCTATTTCGTGAGTTATCAGGTATGAAAGGAATCAAGGTAGTTGCAGTCAACGATTTGGCCGATTTAAAAACAACGACCCACCTGCTCAAGTATGATACCGCCCAAGGACTTTTTGACAAAAAAATCACCCTTGTCAAGGATGGTTTCAAGGTGGGTACTTCGAAGGTGTTATCCTTCTCTCAAAGAAACCCCGAAGAGCTTCCTTGGAAAAAACTAAATATTGACATCGTTGTCGAATGTACTGGCTTTTTCCGCACTAAAGAATCTGCAGGCCTTCACTTAAAAGCTGGTGCCAAAAAAGTATTACTTTCCGCTCCAGCCAAAAGCCCAGGCGTAAAAACCGTCGTCATCGGTGTCAACGAAAAGTCTATCAAAGCATCTGACAAAATCATCTCCAATGCTTCTTGCACCACCAACTGCTTAGCGCCTGTCACAAAAATTATCGTAGATAATTGGGGCTTTAAATCTGGCTCTTTCTCCACCGTACACTCCTACACAGCGGATCAAAGATTGCAGGATGCACCACATAGAGATTTGCGAAGAGCTCGTGCTGCCGCTCAAAACATCATCCCGACAACCACAGGAGCGGCCATTGCCACAGGGCTGGTCATCCCCGAAGTCAAAGGAAAAATGACCGCAATTGCTTATAGAGTTCCGACGATTACAGGCTCTATCATCGAGCTAAACTGCGTCATCAAAGAAAAAACTACCCTTGAACAAGTCCTCGCTACTTTCAAAAAAGCAGCCAACGGAAAAATGAAAGGCATTCTAAAATACAACGAAGAACCTATCGTCTCTAGTGACATTATCGGTAGTGATTATTCTTCTATTTTTGATGCGCCCTTTGTACTGCTCAATGGCAAAAACCTACGGGTAATCAGTTGGTATGACAACGAAGCGGGCTATTCTGCTAGATTAGCGCAATTAGTGAGTTTAGTTAAAGTTTAAATTATTCAGGGCGCTGTTCGCAGCGCCCTTTTTTCATCTCCCCTAGCATTTCATCCATAAAAAGCACTTAGTACCATGCAGTTTAAAGATAAAAAAGTCCTAATCCGAGTTGACTTTAACGTCCCTTTAGACAAGGATTTTCAAGTAACCGATGACACGCGTATTCGGGGAGCAATTCCTTCCATCAAACGCCTGATTGAGCGTGGTAGTGCGGTCATCATCATGTCCCACCTAGGGCGCCCGATGAAAAAGCTAAAAGAAGACGGCACCATTAATCGGGAGCGTTTTACGCTAAAGCACATCGTACCAAGACTTAGTGAGTTACTAGGGCAGCCCGTTCTTTTTGCGAAAGATACGGTAGGGGAAGATGCTCAACGCAAAGTTGCCGCACTACAACCTGGTCAAGTCCTTTTGTTGGAAAATACTCGATTTGAGCCAGGTGAGAAGACAGGAGATAAGGAGCTTGCGCAAAAAATGGCCAATCTAGCCGACATTTATGTCAACGATGCCTTTGGTACGGCTCATCGCGCTCATGCTTCTACGGCCACTGTGGCTTCCTTTTTTGACAAAAAACACAAGACTTTTGGGCTCTTGATGGAAAAGGAAATGGCCAACGCCAACAAACTGCTCAACAATCCTGAACACCCCGTGACCGCCATCGTAGGCGGAGCCAAAGTCTCTGACAAGATGCTTCTTTTGGACAAGCTGATTGACTTGGCAGATAATATCATCATCGGTGGTGGAATGGCCTATACTTTCTTTTTGGCGAATGGCGGACAAGTAGGCAACTCCCTAGTGGAACAAGACCGCATACAACTCGCCAAAGAATTGCAAGAAAAAGCGCACCAAAAAGGTACTAATATCTACCTTCCCAAAGACTCCATCGTCGCAGATGATTTCAACGAAAATGCCCACACGCTCGTAGTGAATAGTGACGAAATAGAAGCTGGTTGGATGGGACTAGATATAGGGCCAGAAGCCGCAACCGCTTTTGCAGAAGTCATCAAAAAATCTAAAACAGTGCTTTGGAATGGTCCAATGGGCGTATTTGAAATGGCCCCTTTTGCGGGGGGCACTCATGCGGTCGCCAAAGCCGTGGCAGCAGCCACCCAAAATGGCGCTTTCACTTTGATTGGTGGGGGTGATTCGGTGGCGGCTATTAATCAATTGGGATTGGCAGATGAAGTGAGCTATGTTTCTACGGGTGGCGGAGCGATGCTCAAGTTTTTGGAAGGGGCTAAATTGCCCGGTATTGAAGCGATGGAAGCGTAGGCTCTTGCAACCGACAGGGTCGCCGTACGAATTGGCGCCGACAAAACCGCCGTTAAGCCTAAGTACCTAAACTTAAATTACCTTATTTTCGAACTGTCCTAACAAGAAACAAAGAAGTCGCTACTTTAAACTGCCGTGGTTTCATTTTACTAAAAATATAGGTTTGCCACGCGTCAGTAGGATGCACTCGGACAGATTCTTTGGAACTTCCAAAAATAATTGGCATATCAAAGCCTTTGACATCCGCTTTCCAACGATATTTTACCACCAATTTTTTTCTTTTTTGCGTAAGCTGATACTCCAATGTCGGCGGCTGCGTATAGGTCAAATACTGCTCAAAAAATGGACGATAATCATGATGCGTATAAGCATTTACGTACTCGATAAATGCTTCGGTCGTCGTATTAGACAATGCCTTTTCTTCATAAAACCCCCGTAAAAGTCCAAACCAAATACTATCATTTCCAATAGCATTGCGCAGCGTGTGCAGCATCCAAGACCCCTTATAATACTGATCCGTCGAATACATCGGACTAAAATTTATATCCCATCGTCCTTGTATCGGCGTCGTATTTCGAATCCGCTTTTTTTGCGCAAGCAGATACTCCACCATGCGCTCATAACCATATCGTTTTTCCACGTACAGCGCTTCCATATAGGTCGTAAAACTTTCGTGCAACCACATTTCCGCAAGGTCTGTACAACTGACACTATTGCCCCAATATTCATGTCCACTTTCGTGAATAATGATGTAATCCCAATCCATGCCTTTGGGAAGACGACCGCCAAGGTATCCAGGAAGATATTTATTGCCATAGCTGATAGCGCCTTGATGCTCCATGCCTAGCGTCGGCGTTTCTACAAGGGCATAACCATCTTTCCAAAAAGGGTATTTTCCCAATAATTCTTCATAAATCCGAAGCATCTCAGGCACTTGCGTAAAATGCTTTTTTGCTTTCGCCAAATTTTTAGGCAGCACATAATAATCCAAATCCAGACTATCCCCATCCAACGCCACATAATACTCCCGAAAATGGGCATATTTACCCACATAAAGGGTCACATTATAATTATTGATGGGATAAGCCACCGCCCAATGAAACTTCATCCTGCCTTGCGGCAAAATGCTTTTTTCGACCAATCGCCCGTTGGCAATAGCTTGCAAAGTATCTGGCACGGTAATATGAATATCCATACTGTCGGGTTCATCCGAAAGATGGTCTTTATTAGGCCACCAAAGACTGGCGCCAATCCCTTCGCAAGAGACCACGACCCAATCACTCTTTTCAGGGTCTTTAGCCCAAGAAAAACCGCCATCCCAAGGGGGATTTAAAGCCACCTTCGGCTGCCCATGATAAAACATTTCGATAGCCCCTACTCTATCCCGTTGATTTTGCGTTTCAGGAAACTGTATAAAAATGGCGTTGTCCACACGCTCAAAAGACAAGCGTTGCCCATCGTGTAAGACACTATCCAAGCGCATATTCTCAAATAAATCGACTTGCAAAACCTTAAAATCTCGTAAAATTTGGTAGGTCATGGTCACTTTGCCTTGAATGCTTTTGCTCGGAATATCGAGTGCTACATCCAAATCATAATGTCCGACATCATAACAGGTGCGCTCCGCTCGCAATTTTCCCCGCAAGGTATCCGCTCTACTCACCTTCAAATGGGCATAAAAATCAGGCTGCGCTAACCCAAGCATCACCGTAGCAAAAACTAAGAAAAAGCTAAACAATAATCGGTAATGCCGCATAAATTTGTTCTTTAAATAGCGCAAGTCTTACGACAAATGACCAATCATATCCTTAGTCATCGCATCCAACTCAAATTCTGGCTGCCAGCCCCAATCCTTTACCGCCCTTGCATCATCCAATTGGTCTGGCCAAGATTTGGCAATCTCATCCCTAAAATCTGGTTCATAGACAATCTTAAAATCAGGCAATACCCTTTGAATAGATGCCGCAATCTCCTTAGGAGAAAAACTCATCGCCGCTAAATTATAGGAAGTCCGAATCTTAATGCTCGAATTAGGCGCTTCCATCAACTCCATAACGGAACGAATCGCATCTTTCATATAAATCATCGGCATCTTTTCATTTTCGGAGATATAACAATGAAAAACTTCACCTTTTACGGCTGCATGATAGATTTCTACCGCATAATCGGTTGTACCGCCACCAGGTAGCGTTTCATAACCAATAATCCCTGGAAAACGCAAGGAGCGCACATCTACATTATATTTTAGGGAATAATAATTACACCAAGACTCACCCGCCACTTTGGAGATACCATATACCGTTGTCGGAATCAACGCCCCAAACTGCGGAGTCAATTCCAAAGGCGTTTCTTCGCCAAAAACAGCAATAGAACTCGGATAAAACACCTTTTTAACGGAAGAATCTCGGGCTACGTCAAGCACATTGAGCAACCCACCCATGTTGATATTCCAAGTAAAAATGGGGCGACTTTCGCCTGTGGCGGACAATACGGCTGCTAGATGGTAAATTTCGGTAATTTCATACTGACTGACTAAGGCGGATAAGCGTTCTTTATCGGTAATATCTAATAATTCAAACAAATCCCCATCAAAATCCGAACTGTGTATATCTGTCGGTAAAACCTGATCAATACCATACCGTTTTTGAAGTGCTTTGGTGAGTACTCCCCCTATTTGTCCACCTGCACCAGTAATTAGAATCATCGTCTCAATTAGTTCATTGTTTTGAAGAAAGGCAAAGTTAGTAAAAAGGGAGAATAGTGCAAATAATCTTTAAACTTTTGTCGCTGCGCCATTTAATAGGCAATCAACTGCATCGTATCTAATTCTAACCGCACCATCAAATAGTTGGTAATCTTCTCTTTTTGATGCTTAGAGAGTGCTTTTTGGGTCCGAATCATACCCACAGGAATGGTATCCACCCCAGACTCCCCCGCCTTAATAACTTCATCAAAACCAAATTCTAACACTTCTGGAAAGGTAACTTTTAGCTCTTTAAATACTTTACCGACAGGCTGCTCATGTCCCTTACTCATCTCCATAAGCTTCTTTTTCAGCATGGTAATTTCCGCATCTTTGGTGGTGATTAACTCATCATTTCGTTTGTACAAATCTTCTAAAATTTCTGAGCGCAAATTTTTATTCATATCTGCCAACTCATCATTTAGATCTTCATTAAATTGTTTAATCTTCAACTTTGCACCCAAAAGCCCAGATTGAGCCAATTGATTTTGTAGCGCCATAATATCCTGATCTTGCAGGCGCTCACCAAGTAGCGTCACTTCAAGGATAGGCTCTTTTTTATCAAATTTAGCTTCGTACTTTACTACGGCCCGGTTATCAAAATTAAAGTGTGTTTCCACAAAAGCCTTAGCTTCATTCTGAAATACGGCTTCATTGACCACGTTTATCGCCACAAAAACGCTCGGCACTATCGTCAAAAATACCAAAAAATAGATGGCCCATCGTGCCCGTTTTTCCTTTGCTTCGTCGATATAAGTTTTCATCGGAAAATGCAAAAAATACTTTACAACTACTCCTGTCGCTAGGGCAATAAAGATACCATTGATCAAAAATAGATATATCGCTCCAAAGAAATATTCCCAATTTGCGGAAGCTAATCCATACCCTGCCGTACAAAGTGGGGGCATTAAAGCCGTCGCAATAGCCACTCCAGGTATGGCATTAGAATAGCCTTCACGCGTACTAACAATCACGCCAATCAATCCACCAAAAGTAGCGATTAACACATCAAAGATGGTCGGACGTGTACGAGCCAGCAACTCCGACTGAGCTTCATGCAAAGGCGTCAACCAAAAATATAGCGCAGAAGTCAATACTGAAATAACCAAAGCAATGAGTAAGTTGCGCCAAGCATCTTTAAACAGCCCAATGTCATTGGTTCCTAAAGACAGCCCAATCCCCAGAATCGGTCCCATCAAAGGAGAAATCAACATCGCTCCTATCACCACCGCCGTAGAGTTCACATTCAACCCAACCGATGCAATCAAAATCGCAAAGATTAAAGTCCAAAGATTGGCGCCACGGTAGTGAATGCCTTCCTTAATATCATCTGTTGCGCCTTTCCAATCGGTATCATCATAAATATTGAAGATGCCCGAAAGGTAAGTACCCAACTCACCAAAAATTTTACTTAACTGCATAGATTATGGTATTGCTTGCGCAAAAATACTAAAAATATGGCAGATGTATAACGATAACGCATTTATCGCTTTATAGCCTTTCGTATTTCCCAATGAAAGTGAAAGTTTCAGTACAAGCTCCAGCGGCAGCACCAAAGGGCGTAGCCCGTCCCAAA
>CAYTLX010000077.1:0-7808 GCA_964438645.1 uncultured Saprospiraceae bacterium
GACTCAAATATCTCATCCTTACGGGAAATTTCAGACGCAGATTTGCCTGCTTCATAAATCAAAGGCCTAACGCCCGCCCAAGATGCCTGCACATCTTCACTCCCCAACTCAATGCTTGGAAACATATTATTCACGGCCTCCAACAAATAAGTAATATCTTCTTCCTTCACCTGAATATCATCCAAATCCCCTTCGTATGGCGTATCCGTGGTTCCCACATAAACAATACCCTGCCGCGGAATCGCAAAAATCATCCGCCCATCTGGCACATCAAAATAAATCGCATGCTTTATCGGTAATTTTGCCCAAGGAAAAACCAAATGCACACCTTTCGTCAAAAACATCCGCTTATCCGTCAAAGAGCCATCCTGCTTCCGCAATTCATCACTCCAAGGCCCTGTGGCATTGACAACAAATTTGGCATTTATCTCAAATTCATCTCCCGTCAAGGTATCTTTACAAATGGCGCCAGAGACTTTACCATCCTGATAATTCAATTTTTCCGCAAGGACATAGTTCAATGGTAAAGCCCCGTATCGAGTCGCCGTTTTCATCACTTCAATCGTCAATCGAGCATCATCCGTCCGATATTCTGCATACAACCCCGAGCCCAAAATCTTATCTTCAGGTAACAAGGGCTCTAATTCCAGCGTTTCTTGCTTGTCTAACATCCGAAATTTATCCTTCCCCGTTACACCAGCCAACAAATCATACGTAAAAAGCCCAATAGTCGTCGCCCATTTCCCAAAAGTCCCCTCCTTTATCAATGGCAACAACATCTTTTCGGGAATCACCAAATGGGGCGCCAATCGGTGAATTAAAGCCCGCTCCTGCCCCACTTCTCGCACCAAACTAATCTCAAATTGCTTCAAATATCGCAGTCCACCATGTATCAACTTGGTGGATTTGCTGCTAGTTCCTGACGCAAAATCTCCTTTTTCCACCAAAGCCACTTTCATGCCGCGAGATGCCGCATCCAATGCCACGCCTGCGCCCGTAATCCCCCCGCCGATGACGAGCAAATCATAAGATTCTGTAGAAAATCGTTTGAGTGTTTCCTGTCTATTCATTTTTTATTACTTTATTTGTACCAAGGCAACCAGCATCCAGTAACCAGTAACCAGCATCCAGCAACCGCATCCAGTAACTACAACAACATATCTAAACGAAAACTAATATTGAAAGGTGCTTCTAATTTGCCTATTCTTTGCGAATAAACTTCATTCAGTACGTTTTGACCAATTATGGAGAGTTTATACTGCTTCGTCAGCGCCCAAGATGTCCGCATATCCAGTCGAGTAAAACCATTGTGCTGCGCTCTAAATCGCTTAGCTCCCTTGACAACACTTTCCAAAATAGCATCTACGGCTTCCGTCGGCCCATTATGGATGAGCGAAACGCCAACGGCCATTTTTTCATAGGTCGATTCCCAATCCAACTTCCAACTATTCTTAAATCTATATTTTAGTATGTTTTTATTGGAACTAGATGAGTTTTTTACTCTTTTCGAAAAATCAACATAGCTAGGATTTATCTGCATGACACCCCCAAAAAATTGATTATTCACCCGTCCAATTTTTGCTTTTCCCGCAAGGGTGAACTCTGCACCAGAAATTCGAGTATTGCCAATATTTATCGACGCAAACCCCAAAGTCTGCCCATCTCGCCCACCAAAAGCAAACTCCATCATATCTTGATACCGAGAAACAAAGTAGGACGCATCCACAAAGCCTTGTAATTGCCCAAACTGGAAGCCTTGCTTGACGCCTAATTCAAAGGAATTTCCCGATTCCGAAGTCAAAGTAGCATTAGGCATGATGGGCACACCACCACCAAACTCTGTCGAAATAAACTTCTCCGCAATGGTCGGATAACGATATCCCTGCCCAAAAGAAGCCCGTATATAGGTCGCTTTCCCCAACTGCCAGTTCAATCCTACCCGAAATACGGGCTTGGATGCTCTACTTTCTCCACCAGGAATCGTATCATAGGTCGTGCCCCCAAAAATAGTCATAGGAATCACTTCTGGACTATGAAGCACATTAGATTCGTACCGCACCCCACCCGAAAGCGTCAAGTTCTCAATGCTTTTTTCGAGCTGCAAATAGACGGCATTATTTCGAGCAGTGTAAGTCGTATCCCCGTATAATTCGGCCGAAACATAAGAGCCCGTAGTCGCCAAACCCGAAGTGATCGTCAATCCAATCCCCTTGAATTGACGTAAATACTGATACTCCGCAAAAACCATCGTCGAATTTACCCCTTGATTGTCACTATTTTTGTTATTTGCCGCAAGGTAGCGCCCTTGAATCTTGTGAATATTACCGTGTCCATCAAATATTTTGACGTAAGGATCCACATTCAATCGCGTTCGTTTAGAAGACGAAATAGTATTCGGAGCAGGTAGATAAATCCCCGTTGTATCATCATTCCAATAGAAAAAAGTCGCCGTCGAACCCGGATTATAATAGGCATGGACTCCAGCTTCTACCCTTTCGGAAAAACGATAATCTAACCCCACAAATCCACGTCCATATTTTTTATAAGTGCCTTTTTTAAACCCTTCTTCATTGAGATAAAATCCCCCTAGACTTAGCCCCAACTTACCCAATCGTTGCCGAAAAACAGCACTCAATCCTGCACCATAAGGCGATTTGTCCCACCATTTTTGCGTTTTATCCTTAGGACTTAGATAAGTGGTATAAAACGGAGCTATTCGTAAATACCGTTTTTCCGTAGGTACTGCCGTCCGAATATTCACGATACCATTCATCGCCGACGAACCATACAAAGCCGAAGAAGCCCCTTTCAGAATCTCAATTTGCCCTACATTTTCGATAGGCATATCATTCCAATTCGGAAAAGCCGCATCCGTCTGCATAATCGGCATTCCATCCAGCAACAAGAGTACTCGACTCCCTGCCCCATATGAATATCCCGAGCCACCCCGTATATTCGCCTGCCCATCAATCACATCGACGCCAGAAATTCGATTCAAGGCATCATCCACCGTTATGGTATTGGTCGTTTCCAACAATTTTGGTTTCAACACTGCCAAAGAAACCGTCGTTTTACTCAATTTCTTCTCAAATCGCCCTGTCGTCACCACCGCAGTTTCCAAAAGATTATCTGATAAAACCAAGGAAAAATCCAACGTAGCAACCGTATTTTGCGCAAGCTTCAAATGTTCTTCTCTAGCTTCATACCCTAAGAAAGAACAAGTAATCACCACATCTTCTTGCCAAGGGATAGACAATTTATAGTTTCCTAGATTATCCGTCGTCGTCCCTTCTGCTTGCGCAAAAATATTGGCATACGCAATGGGTTGCCCCGAATCAGCATCTACCACCGTTCCAGAAATAGTTAATGTTTGCCCGAAAGCATGTGTAGAAAATAGTAGTAAAAAGAAAAGAAATTTGGGCATAAGTCAAGTTTTGGGCTATGAACGATGTTTTCTGCCGCTAAAGTACTCATTTTTTTTGGTTTGTATCGCTGGGACGCTTCGCTGCTAGTCTTTGGGACGCTTCGCTTTGGTCTTTGGGACGGGCTACGCCCTTTGGTGCTACCGCAGCGACTTACGACCGTGACGTACACGTCGTAGATGTATGCCGCTGCGGCAGCACCAAAGACCAACAGCGACCAAAGGGAGCGCACCAAAGACCAACAGCAGCACCACCAAAGACCAAAAAAATTCCTACCTTTGCACAAATCTCCTAACAACGCACTATGTCAAAATTTGTCCATCTACACTCCCATACCACCTATTCACTTTTAGACGGCGCTTCCTCGATATCGGGCACCATGGAAAAGGCCGTTAAAGATGGCATGAAAGGAGTCGCTATTACGGATCATGGCAACATGTTTGGCTCCTTTGAATTTGTGGCGGAAGCCAATAAAGCAGGAATTAAACCCATCGTAGGATGCGAATTTTACCTAGTAGAAAACCGACACCAGCACTCTTTCAAAAAATCCGAAGGAAAAAAAGACCAAAGACGTCACCAACTCCTTTTAGCCAAAAACCAAGAAGGTTATCACAATCTTGCCAAGCTCTCTTCTCTTGGGTACACCGAAGGACTTTATGGCTCTTTTCCAAGAATCGACAAAGAGATTTTGCTCCAGCACTGCAAAGGCGTCATAGCCACCAGTTGTTGTCTAGCCGCTAGTATTCCCCAGATGATTTTGAATGGAGATGTCGAAGGCGCCGAAAAAGAATTACAATGGTGGATTGAAGTGTTTGGAGAAGACTTCTACATAGAATTAATGAGACATAAAGGACTCGAAGACATTGATGGTAAAGGTATTAGCCAAGAAGACATCAACCAAGTTCTAATCTCTTTCGCCAAAAAATACAACCTTAAAATAATCGCCACCAACGATTCGCACTACCTAGAAGAAAAAGATGCGAAGCCACACGATGTACTTTTATCCATCAATACGGGCAGCTTCCTGTCGGACACCAACAGATTTAGATTTTCGAGTGACGATTACTTCTTTAAGACCACTCAACAAATGTCGGATCTTTTCCATGACTTGCCACAAGCCATCGATAATACCCTAGATATATTTGACAAAATTGAACCGCTGAAGCTCACTAGGGATATCTTGATGCCCAACTTTCCGATTCCACCTGAATTTCAAAACCAGACCGAATACCTTCGGCACCTTTCCTATGATGGAGCCAAAAAGAAATATGGTGAGTTGAGTGTGGCCACCAAAGAGCGTATCGACCACGAACTAGGCATCATCGACAATATGGGCTTCCCAGGTTACTTCCTGATTACCCAAGATTTGATTAATGCAGCACGAGAGTTGGGCGTGTGGGTGGGGCCAGGCCGTGGATCGGCCGCAGGATCTGCCATTGCCTATTCCTTAGGAATTACCAACGTGGATCCCATCGGTTACAACCTACTTTTTGAAAGATTCTTGAACCCAGAAAGGGTCTCTATGCCTGATATTGACATCGACTTTGATGACTATGGTCGCCAAAAGGTCATTGACTACGTGGTCGATAAATATGGGCGTAATCAAGTCGCCCAAATCATTACTTACGGTACAATGGCCGCCAAACTCTCCATTAGAGATACCGCAAGAGTCATGGAGTTGCCCCTAAGTGATGCGGATAGATTGGCAAAATTAGTACCCATGAAACCCGGCACCAAACTCAAAAAGATTTTGGTAAAAACCCTTAAGGATTTGTCGAAAGACTACCCGACCGAAGACATCCAAAACATCGAAAAACTCCAAGAAATTGCGGAAGCCAATACCCTAGAAGGTGAAGTGCTCCGAATGGCACATTCGCTCGAAGGTTCTGTCCGAAATACAGGCATTCATGCCGCAGGGGTCATCATTGCCCCAAGCGATATTCGAGAGTATATTCCCGTAAGGACTGCCAAAGATGCCGAGCTGTTTATCACTCAATATGACGGTCGATACATCGAATCAGCAGGTATGCTAAAAATGGACTTTTTGGGCCTAAAAACCCTTTCTATCCTTAAAGATGCCGTCGAAAATATCGTCATTCGCTATGGCGAAGACCACCGCATCGAGTTGGATGATATTCCGTTAGACGATAAAAAAACTTACGAGCTTTTTCAACGTGGAGATATGATTGGTATCTTCCAATTTGAATCCGAAGGCATGCGCAAACACATGCGGGATTTGAAGCCGACAGATATCGAAGATTTGATTGCCATGAATGCCCTTTACCGCCCAGGGCCGATGGACAATATCCCGACCTATATCGCCCGAAAGCATGGTAAAGAAGTGGTTAAATATCCGCATCCGATGCTAGAAGAAATTCTAAAGCCGACATTTGGTATCATGGTATATCAGGAGCAAATCATGCAAGCCGCCCAAATCATGGCAGGCTACTCGCTCGGTCAAGCGGATGTACTCCGTCGAGCCATGGGTAAGAAGAAGAAAAGCGAAATGGAAAAGCAAAGCGCCATTTTCGTGAAAGGAGCTGGAGAAAAAGGTGTCCCCGAAGACCAAGCAAGAGAAGTTTTCTCCATCATGGAGCGATTTGCTTCCTATGGTTTTAACCGTTCACATGCCGCTTGTTATGCCATTTTAGCCTTCCAAACGGGCTATCTAAAGGCCAATTACAAGCCTGAGTTTATGGCGTCAGTGATGACCCACTCCAAAAATGATTTGACCAAATTAAAATTCTTCCTAGACGAATGCAAACGTATCGGCGTCGAAGTATTAGGGCCCGATGTCAATGAAAGCCACTTGAATTTTACCGTAAATGCGGAAGGTAAAATTAGATTTGGGCTATCGGCGCTCAAAGGCGTCGGAGAAGGCCCTGTCAATGAAATCGTTGCCGAAAGGGATAAAAATGGCCCTTTTGAAAGCCCCTATGATATGGTGCGTAGGCTTCCGCTTAAAGCTTTTAACAAACGGGTCATGGAAAGTTTGGTGTATGGCGGGGGTTTTGACTTTTTTGAAGACTTGACCCGTGCGCAGTATTTTGAGCCCAGTGGCAAATTCAAGACCTACATGGAGCATCTACTCAAATACGGAAATGTCTATCAGCATCAAAAAGAAACGGCCGCCAATACCCTTTTTGGCGCTTCCGAAGACGCCATGGTGCCCCAGCCCGCTCCACCGCCCCACATCACTTGGAATTTGATGCAAAAACTCACCAAAGAGAAAGAAGTGGCGGGGATATACATCAGCGGACACCCATTGGATGCCTATGCGGTCGAAGTGAAACAATTTGCGACCTGCCCCATTGATCGGATTATGCAATTTCAAAATTCGCCCGTCAAGATTGCCGCATTTGTGAGCGGTGCCAACCATCGGTTCACCAAGCGTGGAGATGGCTTTGGCTTTTTTACGCTAGAAGATTATGCGAGTACCACAGAAATTGCCCTTTTCAAGGAAGATTATCAACAATACAAAAATCTCTTAGAGCCTGGCTCTTGCGTCCTAATCGACGGCACCATCCGCATGGATCGTTATCGCGGCGAATGGGTGCTAAAAGTAAATAATGTCAATCTACTCTCTTCCCTATTGGAAAGCAAGACTTCGACCATTGAGATTCAGTTGCCGCTTGCGCAAATACAACCCAATTTCTTGAGTCAGCTAGAAACGGTCTTTAAAGAAAACAAAGGCAAGAAGACCCTTAGATTTTCGGTCATTGACCCCAAAAACAAGCAAGTAGTCAAGTTCCTTTCGGAAAAACGCAAAGTCAAAATTGACGATGAACTCATGACCGCACTCCAAGACATGAACCTAACCTACAAACTCTCCTAAATAATGGCCGACCACATCATCAAAGGTCAAAAAGGGGAAGAACTTGCCGTCACTTTCCTTGCGGAAAAAGGATATGACATCTTAGAAACCAATTGGCGTTTCAAGCGTGCCGAAGTAGATATCATTGCCAAAGAAGACAAAATCCTTGTCTTTATCGAAGTAAAAACCAGAACCACCGATTATTTTGGTGCCCCCGAAGAATCTATCAATGACCGCAAAAAAGCATTGCTTACAGATGCCGCTTCCGCCTACATGGAACTGATTAATCACGACTGGGAGATTCGGTTTGACTACATCTCTGTCATTTATGAAGATGCCGAAAACTTCCAACTCAAACACTTCAAAGATGCCTTTTTTCCGGGATTGTTTTAGACTATCAAAAAAAGTATGTTGGCTAATCGGTCAAGAGTGAAAGGTGCACGATAAACGCAAAGCAAGACTGCAAGACTAAAAAATCGTACACGTCACAGTCGCAAGCCCCTGCGGCAGCCCCAAAGGGCGCAGCCCGTCCCAAAGACCAAAAGCGACGAAGGAGCGCACCAAAGACCAGA
>CAYTLX010000078.1:0-7684 GCA_964438645.1 uncultured Saprospiraceae bacterium
TCGTGCCGTTGTTGTTGCATTGGTCGTTGGCGTCCAAGTGACCACCGTCGGTGATTACACTGGAAGCATCTCTAAAGTCCACATCTGCGGTCATTGGTACAGCATTATTTCCATTTGCTGCCACATCATTATCAATGTCACCCAAAGTAGATGGATTGGGGTCATTGATATGGTCATTAACATCCCACGTAATATTATCGGAATCAAAATTATCATCTAGTCCATCGCCATCCGTATCTATTCCAGATTCCGTATTATCAGGATCTCCATTTTCTTCAATATCTAATAAAATATCATTGTCCGAATTCACATCCCAATAATCAGGCATTGGATCCCCATCCGTATTAACCGGAGTAATTGGAGTACCATTCAAGTCGTACGCATCATCTACTCCATTATTATCGGTATCATTTCCGGAAGGAGGCACATAAGTAGCGGTCGCTTGTGCTTCAATATTATCTGGGATTCCGTCCCCATCACTATCAATGTCTAAATAATTTGCGAAAGCATCGACATCATCAGCCCTTTCGAGAATAAGATAGTTAATGGCTCCATTATCCACAGCCGTTTCAACGGCATCAGGCAGTCCATTGGCACCAACATTGCCGTCAACCATACCGTCTTGATTGGCATCTAGCGCACTATTACCGACTTCCACGACGTCGTAAATACCGTCATTATCGGCATCTAAATCTATATAATCAAAGTGATTATCTCCATCGGTGTCTTTATCAACACAATAATTTAGCTGGGTAAACCTAACACTAGAGTCATCATGACTAAAATCCAAAGTGATTTTAGAGACCTTATTAGGAAAAAAGAAAATTATAGAGTTAGTTACATCATTGGCAATTAAATTTCCATCAATGTCCGTTTCAATAACGTTAGTAAACACATTGCCAGTTTGTGAGATACGACTACCAACAACAACATTCTCTTGCTCCAAATTATATACAACCCCATTTTCATCGTACACTTTGACCGTATAGATTTCACCCAAATCCATATCTGTAAGCTTAAAACTTACATTGCGAATATCTGTCGAAAATGTAGCTGTTAGACTACCAGAAACATAGCCTGCCGTAGTTGTCAATATCCGAATCGCATTTCCCTGTTCACCTGCATCATAGCCATAGATACGATCAAATGTTCCAGACGTGGTATAGGTGATATCCACACCACTTACATCATTGTATGTTAGTCCAGAAACCACATCATTGTCTATTCCTACGGTGCCAGCAATATCAGAATTCCCACACCCTTCCAAGTCATCCGGTATTCCATCATTATCATCATCAATATCATATAGGTCTGTTATTCCATCATTATCACTATCCAAAATATCTCTATAATCCACATCCCCACCTGTACTAGCATCTCCGTCTTGATCTGGAAGAATAATTGGGCCAGCTAATGGATCATCAATAGTTCCACTGGGGTCTGCATAACCCGAATTAGGTGTTGCATCCGTCGAATCATCTAATCCATCTCCATCTGCATCTATATTACTAAGCGTATTATTAATTTCATATTTATCGAGTACAGCATCATTATCACTATCCAAATCCAAAAAATCTGGGTTGTCTGTACCATCAGTGTTTACGGGTGTTAATCCAGAGTTAGATGCATCATCGTAGGCATCATCTAAGCCATCCCCGTCAGTATCATTTCCAGAAGGAGGATTATACCCGATAGTTGTTTGGGCTTCCACATTATCGGGAATACCGTCATTATCAGAGTCTAAATCCAAATAATCCGCAATACCATCTCCATCCGTATCAATAGGCAATGGCTTGAGAAATATTCCAAAAGCAAAACCTTGTTTTCCTTGTGTCCCAACATCTGAAACTATCCGTACATTCAGTGACGTTGTGTTTCTGGTAATCAATAATGGAGCAGTAGGATTAGCCGTTTCAGTCTCATCAATATTAATAGAAGTAGTCCCAAGCCCATTCACAGTATAGGTATCTGTACCCATTGTTTCGATGGCTTCCCAAGGCTCTCCGTTGGTCGTTAGATAAAAATCTTCATCATTTCCATTGGCGGCAATTGATGTACTTTCTGCATCAACAAAAATCAAATCAGGCGTAAAGCTTATTCCTTTATTGCTTGCGCTAAAAGTCACATCAAACGAAATATCATTTACTGGAGCGGAAATATCATAAAGAGCTTCCCCATTATTGCCCGATATATTATAATAGGTATGTGTAGGAGCCCCAGCATAAGTTGCCATATCCGTAGGTCTAAAATCTACTGGAGTCGGATAACCTGCCAACAAGTCCATTACGTTTGAGAAAACAACATCAACAACAGAGCCATCTGGCAAGGTAAAGGATTTGGTGTCTCCTTCATGAATACCATCTAATAAATCACCAGTATCCCACGTAAACCAATAGATATTATCTCGGAAAACGCCGATTCCACTATCTGCATTACCTGTTAATACCCCAGTTGCATCATTCTCAACAACATCCAAGATACCATCATTATCATCATCAATATCGACCAAATCTACAATACCATCCCCGTCTGTATCTTGGGCAGATACAGTCATGGGTTGAACAATAAAACCCAAAAAGAGAATCAAAATGCTTAATAACTGGCGCATTGGGGCTTTTTGCTATGTATTGGGTTATCCTAAACCAACAAGCAAAAATAATGCCACTTATAAACCCTTGCCCATAGAAATAGCACTAGGGATGGTAAGTCATAATTTAAGTATCGATACTTAATAAGTCTGACGGCATTGTGACAAGTTAGCTTCTTGCTTGCTTAATTTCCTGAGCAAAAGATAAAGGTCTGAAGGTCAATGACTTACAAAAAATTCCTTTTTTTCTGCAAAAAACTGCAATCCAAAATACCCAGCACAAACAAGCTCTTTTGAGCTAATTTTTTCTAAAGCTGCTAATATCAATAATCACGGGCTTCTCTAAGTAACCAAAGCCCTTAATACACCACATCAGTATCAGAATCCCCAACATATATAGGCAAAGAAAAGCCAAACCTTAAACCCAATAATCCATCTTTCCGTTTTTTGGTGTCGGGCCCAAACAAGTCATAATCCCAACTTCGCTGGCTCTGGGTAAAGGCGGCAGTGTATTCGATTCCAATAGTTAAATTTAGGTAGCGGTTTAAGGAAGTGTATTGATAACCCAAAAATGGGGTCAGCGCCAGTCCCGCAGTCAACCGGTCATATCCCTTTAAATAATCACCTTGAAACTGGTTGGCGGACTTGAATTCATCCGTTATTTTTATCCAATGCCTAAGCATTCCAATACCCAAAGTGGCTCGGATACCAGATCTAGGATTCTTCTCATGGTTCATAGCGAATAACTTCCCAACATGTATTCCATACTGTAAAGCGCGCTCTTTTTTATAAAGTGCGGTGGCGGTTTGGTCTGTCCCGAGCATCACACCTTGAACCAAAAATAGCCTTTCTACATTTTCTTTTACTTTCGTTCCATATAAAAATTGCGCGCCCACTCCAAAAATCATATTGGTTTTCCCTGTAATCCATTCTGTTTGAAGACCAATATTCGAGTTATTTCCATATCGTACGGCCATATCCCCTTGTGGAATTTGATAGGCACCCGAAAAATTCAGATAGATGGCATGGACATCATTATCAAATTTTTTTTGCGCAAGCGACTGAAAACCAAAGAATAGGATAAGAACTAAGGGTAGGAATACTTTCATTGGACTAGATTTTTATTCATTGGTGTAAAGGTACGTAATGTTGGGGAGAAGTAATAACGAATTATTCTGTTTACAAAACAACTAGATGCATACTCTATGCAAAATCCATAAAATTTTAGGTATAAGTTCAAGCGTTCAACTGTTCAGCTGCCCCCCTATTTATCTTTAAAAATATGTGGATAAGTGATTAGAAATGAATGACTTTCCTTCTTTGTAATACATAATATTTGAATATTTTTTGTTCAATTAAAGGATTGCGCACATGAACAATCAATAGTAGGCTAAAGTATTTATGGGCGTAATAATAAGTCGATTAAATGAGCATTTGGGAAACCTAAAATGCGCAATGACGCTAAAAAATCAATCAGTTATATACAAAAAAGACAGGATACTGACCATTCAATATCCTGTCTTCAACCTTTGATAGTGGTTTAATAACTACTAGTCAACTGATTCATTTCTTCTTTATAGGAAGCTATATTGTGTATCAAGACTAGTATGGGTGCCTTGTATATCATTTTTTCAAAATCTTCGTGTTGAACGGCTCTTACCAGCTTGATATTGTTGGCTTTATTGCCTAGGTTATAATCTTCCAAAATTCTTTTCACGTAAGGGGACATCGCAATCACAGATGATTCATTGGTCAAGGTAGTCGCATTTGCTTCAAATGCATCATCAAAACATAACATGCTAGTCGCCAAGTTAGAAGGCATTGATAAAATAGCATAATCAGGATTATCAATACTCCAAAAAGAAACGGGAATTTCTATATCATCATTCAAGAGATTAGCCATTAGCATAGCATAAGATTCTTGGGAATTATCTGGAAGCATTCCTGTTTCAAGGAGTTTATTCTCGAAGTTACTAAAAACAGCCATTTCATTCACATCATTATTATTTAAATCGTGGTATCTTTCATTAAGACATTTACCAATCGAAGCATCTACACTCGACTGAGCATACATAGAAATGGAGAACACAAAAACAAGAACGATTGGGAGGACAACTTTTTTAAACATTTGCTTTCACTTTAGGGGGTACACAAAAACACAGCACAAATTGCGCCATACATTAATAAAACAAGGTGGAAATGTTCAAAGGGGGCAAGTAAGGGGTGCTTGCCTAAATTGGTAGTGTACTCAAAGTGTAGTGTCTCCTTTTCTCTAAGAGAGAAATTCTGAATATAAAAGGGAATATCCAAAAAAAAAGTGCAATAATAACAGAAATTATATCTTGCAAAGAGCTTCAATTTGAAGAAAAAAACGTTATTGAAGGAAATAATGTTTTGTCTTCATCAACTCTATGGCGTAAAGATAGGACAATTTTTAAGTAATGCAAAATTTTTTTACTTTTTTTTCTTTTTTATTTTTAGGTAGGTAAAATATAATAAAAAATACTAATCTATTAAGCGAAAATACTTACAATAATTAGGAGCACTTGGAAACTTTCGACTTGCGGTCATCGGGACATTCGCTGGCTTCTTATCTTATTGTCGCTTTGCATCTCGCCCAATCAAGTGTGTATTAAAATGCCTTTTTAAATTGACTTTATTCCCTATTTTTGTTTAAAGGCTACTAACCGCCTTCGGCGTTCAATAGGCCCTTTCGAGCCATTCTAGGAATTTTCAAAAAAAACTAAATCCACTACCACCGCTTCAAAACTTTCACCCGTCCCACAAGCAATTTAACATAAAGGTCATCCACCGAATCTTTGGGTTCACCATCTAAATGATACTTTGTATTTTTCCAGCTTATCTCCGACTGCTCATCCAATACTAGGTACTGAATATATTTGGATGATTTTAACTTACCTGTAAACATCTTTACGATAAATTCTGGATACTTCCATGCAGGAAATGGTTTAACAAGCGCAATAACATATTTTCCTCCATAAGGCTTTGCGATTGGAGCAATCCGAGCATTATTCCCAAATTGACTGGTATTGGCGACTGCAATCATTCGATACTTTCCAGCAAAATGACCTTCCTGAGTCCGAATCTCTGCATCAAAATCACGAAACTGAACTATCGCACGTGCCGTAGCAAGGACATAATTGGTCAAACCCCGTCGTTTACTCTTTTGAAAGTGATAAGCCACATAACTATCAATTCCTAGCCCAGATACATTAATGGCCAATTCGCCATTTATCTCCAACAAATCCAAATCAATCACTTCGCCTTTCCGAAAGGACTTCATCAATTGCTCCAAATTCCAATCAAATCCCAAATCCCTAGCAAATCCATTGCCAGAGCCATTGGGCAAGACAGCTAACACTAAGTGCGAATGCTTCAAAAAATAAGGTAGAGCGCTATTGATGGTGCCATCTCCACCAACTATGACTACCGCCTTGTACTTTTTGTCTAATTTTTGGAATAACTCGCTTACAGCATTGGTATTTCGGGTAACCGCATAAGAAAGGTGTTGGTCAAACTGCTTGATTCGCTTGACAATCCTATCCGCATTCTGCCTGCCAGAATTTGGGTTAATAATAAACATGATCTCCTGGGGTAAAATTTTAACTCCCTTTGGCATACGCTTGCTTCTTATTTGGGTCTATTACTATCAAGCTTTCGCAAAATCTAGCAGCCCGCTGTAACCCCGATTGCTAGACACCCGAGCGACCGTACATCCAATATCCAGCATCCCTACAGCTTCAAAACCATCCCCACACTAGGCAAAATGGGCAATTGGTTGACACGTTTATATTGTACTCTATCAAAATAGAAGATATTTTGCCTGTTGTAAACATTAGACACACCTGCAGTAATATCCAAAGAGCCGTACTTTAAAAGCTTAATGTTCTTCTTTATCGAAAGATCCAAACGATGGTACGTCGGCAAACGCCCATCATTTCTCTTAGATGAATAAACAATACCCAATTCGCCATTTTCCTTCAAATAATCAAAGTCCACCCCTTGCTCATTGATATCAATCAACTGATAAAAACCTTGGGTGCGAGTAAAAGGAAATCCAGTGCCAAAATTCCATCTCATAGATGCTTCCCAAGATTTTTTATGCCCAAAAGAATAAGTCGCTAGAAAATTAACATTATGACGTCGATCAAAGTTGGTACTATACACCTGCTCACCATCATCACGATTCACTTTTCCCAAAGAATAAGTACTCCAAATGTACCAACTAGGCGATTGGTACTTCAAAAGAAAGTCCAATCCTGTGGCGCGACCAGTCTCCGTCACAAAATTAGGCTCTTCAACCGTTTGCTTATTTCGATTAAGATTGATTAGTTGAGTAAACTCCTTAACATACGGCTCGATATTTAACTCTATCCTATCCGATAAGTCTATCTCCACCCCTCCGATGGCGTGCAGTGCTTTTTGTAGGTGATGCGTGGCCTTTTCGGTAGAATTTGGCTTATAAATAATTTCTTCAGGCCCAGACAAAAAACCCACAAATAGGTTCACTATGTCCTTGTCATTCACGGTGCTAGTTAGATTTTGAGAATAAATTCCGCCAGCGAGCTTCAGCCGTAAAAAATCAGCTACATTGTACTTCATCCCTATCCGCCCTTCCGGGGAAAAAGAATTCAAGGAAGCATAAAAATTCAACCTAACGCCTGGCTCAATAATCAAGCGACCCAATTGATACTTATACTTTACAAAGGAATTTATCTCCGTGGTATTCTGCTGTTGATGAATATCTATCCCAAACCGATTTTCAAAATCAAACGTCGTCTTAAAGCCATTGACCCCTAGACCATAGTTGATTTCACTCTTTTTACCATAATTGGTGAATTTCAAATCAAAGTTAAATCCATTAATCCCACTAGAACGTGGCGCCGAATCATTAGAATTGGATGTAGCTGTCTGGTAATTCGAGAATCCAACACGCCCTGTAATAATAGTCGGTGAGTTTTTGGGCAATAAACTAAAGTTCATCCCACCACCCAATGTATTCCATTCATAATCTGCCAAATCATTAAAAGCGACCCTGTCCTTAAAATTAAAGCCAAAGAAATCAAACTGACTCCC
>CAYTLX010000079.1:0-7682 GCA_964438645.1 uncultured Saprospiraceae bacterium
CCATTTGCGCCTTCGGACTGGTCAGGAGTCTCCAAAATTAGAATTAATGACCAAGGGCATATCTATGTATCGGCCTTTGGCGCAGGTAAGGGATTATACCGCAGTACAAATAGTGGCAGTACTTGGCAAAAATTAAAAACGGATAATTATTTACGCTCTGTCGCTCTAGTACCCAATCAACCCAATTTGATCTATACCGCTTCTTCCAGTGCATTCACGGCAGGAGGCTATGCTTCTGACTCTAAAGGCATTGAGTATTCTACCGATGCTGGTCAGACTTGGCTCTCCGCCAATGATGGGATGGCTTACCCTTTTGCGGTTTGTCTGGAAGTTACGCAGGATGCCGCACCCATTATTTGGGCAGGCGCACCAGGAAGTGGTTTTCAAAATGCCTTGATTCCTACCCAAATATTACCTGTCGAAATAATATCTCCATTTTCCGCAAGGGTCGAAAAAAACTCCGTATATCTCCAATGGAAAACATCCGAAGAGATTCAAAACACAGGGTTTTTTATTTCCAAATCAAAAGATGCAACTCACTGGGAACCAATACTATACGTTGACCCCAATGAGCATAAATCCTATACGGCTATTGATACCTACCCGCTGACTGGTCTATCATATTATCAGCTTGCGCAAAAAGATTTAGATGGTGAAATTCATATTTTGGGCATGGTCTCCGTTTATTTTAGGCAACTAAAAGCTCCCACTATTTATCCCAATCCCACCGATGGACTTCTTCAAATATCTTTTGACAAAAATCCGCCACAAGACATTCAACTTTCCGTCTATGACCAGATAGGGCGATTGCTGCTTGCGCAAAAAGGGAAAAAAATAGATATAAGTCTTTTACCGAAAGGGATTTATTGGATGACGATTCAGACAAAACAGGACATTTGGCACGAGCCAATTATTAAGAATTAGAACCTATTGTCGTTTTAGAGACCAAACAATTCGTCGAGATAATTGTCTAAAAGAGAGCAATATAATTTTTAGCGCAAGCAAAGAAAAACCATGTCGAAGAAAAAGAAAAATCGCCAAGACGGATTCGTTTTTTCCACGGATCCAGACCATAACCCCGAAGACCATCCTTTTGGGCACCTATTGCAAGGAAGTTACAAAAAAGAATCCATCGACACCGATAGTAATGACCAAATATTAAGAATTCATCTAGTTCGCCGAAAAGGCAACAAAGAAGTCACCCTAGTTAAAGGTTTTGAAGGCAGTACCGAAGAATTAAAGGCACTTGGCAAAATGCTCAAAACCAAATGTGGCGGTGGCGGCACGGTCAAAGATGGCGAAATCCTAATCCAAGGCAACCATCGCGAAAAGGTACGAAAATTGCTCATTGATGAAGGATATCGGAATACTAAATTGGCTGGCGGGTAAAATAAAGAGTACACTTCTAACTTGCCAATAAACCAACAGACATGGATGAGAAAAAATTTAGGGATTTACTATTTCAAGAGCAGTTGACCCATTGCACGATACCTTCGCCAGAGTTGGCATCTGACGTTTTGAATGGGCTGTTGAAATTATTATTTTATCAATTTTCGGATGAGACCTATCCGAATCAAAGGAGTTTTGACAATGCCTATCGGAATGTAAAACAACGGTTTTATGACTTGGTGGAAGCAATACATGACGACTTAGGCATTGATTGTGAGACCATTGTGAATCAATTTTACGAAAGTTTACCCAAGATTCGAGTGATGCTTCTAGATGATGCTAAGGCCATATCAGAAGGAGACCCCGCAGCCAAAAATACCATGGAAGTCATACGCACCTACCCTGGATTCTTAGCCATAGCGACTCACCGCATCGCACACGCACTATATCTTTTAGAGCTTCCGTATGTGCCTAGAATTTTTGCAGAATATGCACATAGTTTGACGGGGGTGGACATTCATCCTGGTGCGACGATCGGGCATCGGTTTTGTATCGACCATGGCACTGGTATTGTCATCGGCGAAACCACCCATATCGGAGATGATGTCAAAATATATCAAGGGGTGACGCTAGGTGCATTAAGCGTAGAAAAATCCATGGCTCAAACGAAAAGACACCCGACCATCGAAAAAAATGTAGTCATTTATGCTGGTGCAACCATTTTAGGTGGCAAAACCGTCGTTGGTCACGATTCTATCATTGGGGGGAATGTATGGATAACCAAAAGTATCTCCCCAAAATCTACAGTATATTATAGTGGGCTTGCGCAAAAACATACCAAGAATGGGGCTTAGTTGGCTCTTAATTATCTAATATCCAATATAATTGACAAAAAAGATAAATATATCCCCGAAAAGATTAGTTTTTCAAAAATAAACTTTTACATTTGCAAACACAGGTAGCTGATGGATCTTTTTGATTCATATATTCCTATAATCAAAGCAAAAGATAACAATCAACATGCTCAGTCGTCGAAATATTCGCATCAAAGTGATGCAGGTTTTATATGCAGCAACTGCAGAAGATAATTTAAAGGCAAAGGATTTAGTCAAAAACTACCATGCCAAAATAGATGGCGCTTTTGAACTGCTGCTCTTCAATATTTTCTTGCTCTCCAAGGTCGCAGAAGTCGCCAAAGACGATGAGAAAAAAAGAAAAAGCAAGCATCTCCCATCTGCATTCGACAAAGCTTTTACCCCAAAATTATTTGAAAATGAATTGTTACAATCATTTTTGAATGACCCATATATCCAAAAAGTCATCAAAAAAGCGGAGTTTGTAGAAAAAGCGGGGGACGACATGGCGCCAATCATCTACAAAAAATTCTCTGCGGCACACGGTGATTCGTATGAAGAGTACATCTTAAATCCTTCTTCCGCCGCAGAAGAAGACAGAGATATGTTACTCGCTCTTTATAAATTTTGTATAAGAGAAAGTGAAATTTTTATCGAAACGATGTGGGCGCACTACCCCTCTTGGATTGATGATGATTCTTTGATTATTGGAGCAACCAAAAAAATCATCAAAGCGATGCCTTTAGCCGAAGGCTTTTATAAGGAGTATCTTCCCGACGATGACGCTGTTAATGTCTTTGGAGAAGGCCTAACCAAGTTCCTTGCCGATAACGATGCTCGATTGCTACAAACTATTGGCCCTGAACTACAAAATTGGGAATCTGATAGGCTAGCATTGGTAGATATGATCTTACTAAAAATGGGTACAGCGGAGTTTCTCGATTGTACCACCATCCCAGCCAAAGTGACCATCAACGAATATGTCGAAATTGCCAAGGCCTACAGTACCGATAAAAGTAAAGAATTTATCAATGGACTCTTGGATCGAGTCTTTAAGGTGTTGACCAAAAATAACCTAATAAAAAAAGAAGGACGCGGCTTAATCGACTAAGGAGAACTCTGATTACTCCGCTAACAGCGTCATGAGCAACGCAGACTTCTTTCAAAAAAAGCCACATAGAAAGTACATTTATTTTCGGCGTTTCCCTAAAACTGCATCCACTTTAAGATTTTTTCGTACAAAAATCCTAGCTAATTCATAGAATTGCCCACTATTGCCATAATAATGTGTGTTTTTCTATATTAAATTAGTTTTTATCTATATATTTGCTTTCAGAAACGAAGCCTAATTGGTTCACCAAAACTTAATAAATTATGAAGCGTAATCTTCTAACAGTACTTGTGGTAATTATTGCCATTTCTTCTAGTTTTGCGCAAGCAAAAACGGAAAACAATGATTGGGGGCTAGCCGTCCGCCATACTTGGCAAGACTACAAAACGCCAATAAATAATAACAAATTCGACAAATACGGCACCGATTTTGAGAATATGGGCCACGGAGTAGAACTTGTATTTTCCAAGGCCATCAAAAAATACTTGGATATAAGTATCCCACTAAGACTCGGGGCTAATAGTTTCCCGCTGGACTCTTCTTTCTCTAGAAGCACCCCAGCAACCATGTTTTATGGTGCCGATGCATTATTAAAATTTCACTGGCCGCGCAAAAAGAACTTTATATCCCCCTATATAGTTGTTGGGGCTGGTGGCATGATGAATAACAATGAGCGTAAAGCAGATTTACAATTTCCCGCAGGAATCGGCATAGATTTTCGTCTAGGTCAAGGCGTTTATTTTACGGCTGAAAGCCAGTATAGAACCGCCTTAACCGATTTACGCTCTAATATACAGCATGCACTAGGATTTACTTTTGTATTTGGTAAGGTTGAGCCTCCTAAGCCTGTAGCGCTTCCGCCTGCAGATAGCGACGGTGATGGCATTATCGATAAAGACGACAAATGTCCGAATACAGCTGGTCTAGCCGCTTTGAGTGGTTGCCCTGATGCAGATGGAGACGGTATCGCCGATGGGGATGATGCTTGTCCTACCGAAAAAGGGACGATAGCCCTTAATGGCTGCCCCGATACGGATGGCGATGGCATTGCCAACGCCGATGACCAATGTCCTAACGAAAAAGGCCCAAAATCTAACAATGGCTGCCCTATTAAAGATCGTGACGGTGATGGCTACAATGATGATATTGATGACTGCCCAGATATTGCTGGTACCGTAAACGGATGTCCAGATGCTGACGGTGACGGAACCATCGACCCTAAAGACAAATGTCCTAACGTAAAAGGCACTTTAGAACTAGATGGCTGTCCTGACACCGATGGTGATGGTATTGCAGATAAGGATGATAAGTGTCCTAACAAAGT
Source organism: uncultured Saprospiraceae bacterium (assembly GCA_964438645.1). Taxonomy (GTDB): domain Bacteria; phylum Bacteroidota; class Bacteroidia; order Chitinophagales; family Saprospiraceae; genus HyVt-613. The sequence goes on from CAYTLX010000079.1 coordinate 4,679, forward strand.
GGGACCAAAAAGTAATTCTGGTTGCCCAGAAATGAAAAAAGCAGACACAAAGCGTTTGGCTGATATCACCAAAAACATTCAGTTTAATACAGGTAAAACTTCTCTTAAAGCTTCTTCAAGAGCTATTCTAGATGAAATCGCCGCACTGATGATTAAGTACCCTGACTATAGCTTGAGCATTAGCGGGCACACCGATAGTGTAGGAAGTTCCGAATCCAATCAAAAGCTTTCGGAAGGACGAGCAAAAACTTGCTATGACTACTTAATCCGTAAAGGCATCAGCTCCAACCGCATGAGCTTTGCTGGCTATGGAGAAACACAACCCATCGCTGACAATATGTACAAAGCAGGTCGCGAACAAAATAGACGTGTAGAATTTGTGATGTATATCAAAAAATAATTCTTCCCTTCTAATTATAAAAGGCTATCTCATCTGTTTGAGATAGCCTTTTTTTTTGTGCTTCCGAGTACTTAATTTTATCCGTAACTGTTTTTTTAGACGAATAATAGGGACTCCTAAACAGTTACTTTTACCCTTTACAAGCTTCAATAGCCTGTTGAAAAGCACTTATTGTATTTCGAGCGGCTTCAAGATCAATAAATTCAATAGAGAAAGAATTTTTATAATTTCCTGGCTCACCATCCTTATAGTACTTGATATTCTTCTCTTTGTACTTCGTATTAATTTGGATTGCTAGTTTCTTTCCAGAAATAGCCCATTTCACTTTCTTTTCCGCAAGGTCTTCTAAGTTAAACTCAAAGACTTCTTCCACGTTTTTTTTACCTGATTTAACACTGACAAATTTCCACTTGCAGTTTTCGCCATCGATTAATTCCATACGTTGTTCATGCTCTGGCACCACATGCTCCTTCAAGGTTTTTTCTAGCCAATCAAAATTCTCTTTTGCGGAAGCAAACCCTTTGAATCCGACTTCTTTTTCACATTGTTCGGCAGAAGCAATAGCTGCAATTTTCATCAATTTTGCCGTTTCAATATCTGGAGCAACGATACTCATCTTATTAGTATAACTAGCTAATTCCCCATCTTTATACGCTTGGATTAACTTATTTTTAGCAGTACCCAAATAAAGCATCACCAAATCCCCTTTAACCTTAATCTCCATCTTCTTGGGCTTCATATCCACAAAATTAAACTTAAATTCTTTATCCTTCGCTTTTGAGCTTCCCTTCTCTTCACTAGTTACAAGTGTCGTTGCGCAAGCCGCTTTTAATTCTTGAGTTATCTTATATTTTTCCATCGCAACCGTCCCCGTATAACCCGCCAATGCAGCCAAAGCTTGGTCGGCCGAAGAATAGGTTGGTCTATTTGCTTTCATGTTCTTTTCGCTATCATCAATCACTGATTCTAAGACCGTCAAAAGGCATTTTGCTTTCTCAAAATCTGCCGTATAAAATCTCACTTTATTGGTATAACTGGTCTTACTTTCTTCCTTTTGGTATCGAATATACTTTAGATTTCTTCGTGTTTTAACTTCTACATAAAACTCCTTGCTCTTGATTTGTAATTTAACACTATGCTTTTTCAAGTCCGCCAAATTAAAAACCCATTGCTCCTGTTTACTTTTTTTGCCTTTCGTCACCAAAGTATAATCGACAACGGAGCCATTGATCTCTAATCGCTGATTTTTAGCAATATCCCCCACACTAAAATCCGAAATATTATCTTTCATCCACTGATACCCTTCAAGCGCAGTGGTCGGGCAAGAAGAAGGATATTTCTTAGCTTCCTTGACTGCTTGCTTGAGCAATTTTTCAATCTCTTTGCCATTATCCGCATTTTCTGCAAAAACTTTAAACTTAGCGACATAGTTCTTAAACTCGGCATTTTCTGAAAAGACCACCAGTTTTTGCTTAGACTTCATAAAGATATTTACTTCTACTATATCCTTATTGGTTTTAGAGCGGATAGCATTGACATCTACATCTTGCAAGCCAAATACATAAGACATCACTTTTTCCTTCCCTTTTTTCTTACTGGTCTCTTGAATGGTCAACGTAACTAGATTCGGTTTTTCAGCCCCCCACTCTAGTGTTTGGCTAAAAGAAGCCGATTTTGTTTCTACTTCTACCAATTGTCCTTTTAGGGCTTCTAAGGTTGAGGTTAGGTCTGCTTGCGCAAAAATCAGTGCAGATAGGCAAGTGAATAGAAAGGAAAAGATAATTTTTTTCATCGTTTTATGACTTTAGGGTTCTAAAAGTCCAAAAATACAGGAAATGCAATTCATAAAATGAATTATTTTCACTTAAAGCTAGACTCAGCTTTCGACACTTAAAAAGCCCCGTCGTTATGGAGATATAACCTTTTGTAGCGATTTAAACTAACCTATTCTATAACGATGCTTAACTGTGGATTGAAGCTCGTTGCCGAAAAAATCTAAGACAAGATTTTTTAAGCACCGTGGTTGATATTGATGATTTGCCGTTAAACCGCTGTACCGAAACTTGAGTAATTACACTTAACACTTTGTTTAAAATTGCACTGTAACTAATTTTAGACAAAGGCGTCCTACTTACAAATGCGTGCACATTTTAATTGTTTAATCACTCAAAAAAAACAACCATGAAATATTTTCTTTTTCTCCTTACTGCCTTCATCGCTACTTTTGCGACAGCGCAAGACACCCTATCAGCTCCTAAAATTGATACCACTGAAATCACCTTTAATAAATCAAGGATTCTCATCATCAAAAATCCTAAAGACAACCATCAGACATCCAAAGACGATAACACGAATACTACATCAAAAACAAATGATAAGATTAAAAATGAAGATGCGATGTGGAACGGAATCCAAATAGGCACCAGTACACTCCTAGCGGATGGTAACTATCCAGACTTCTTAGACCTTGACGGGACTAAAAACAGAAGTTTTGCGATTAATCCGGTTTCAAGACGATGGGATTTAGGCACTCCTTATGTCGGTATTTCTACGGGCTTAGGGCTTGAATTCAATCGGTACGCACTAAACAGAAATGTAAGACTC
>CAYTLX010000080.1:0-7648 GCA_964438645.1 uncultured Saprospiraceae bacterium
CCAAATAAAACCAACTACCAAAATACCCGCCACCCAACCAAAAGCAAACACTTTACCCTTCTGGAAGGGTCAAATTTGCCCAAATCTCAAAAATTGACATAGATGCCTATTCAAATTTGGGGAAGGACGTGTTCCAAAGATGCCCTAAATAAAGAGATGTGCTGCAGGACTGCAAGTACATCTTTTTTTGTATGAGATACCACAAAAAAATCCCTTCGACAGAATCGAAGGGACTAACTCAAACAAATAAACACAAAAACTACTTTGAGACAAAGATAAGCATCATCTTTATTAGATACAATGATTTCTAAATAAAATTTTGACAAAAGGGCTATATTTAACATATATGGCCGTACACAATAATAAACATAACAAATTATACATTGAATTAAACGCTAAAAACAAAATAAAAATCTTTTTGACGCTTAAAATTGGGGTATTCATTTTACGCAAGTTTCGGTACAGCGATTTAACGGCAAAATGGTATAACGATAACGTATATGCTTTTCTCCTGTGGTGCTGGCCTAAGGTAAATGGCTAGGTCAAGGGCTTAAAAAACCTTGCCTAGATTTTTTTTTCGGCAACGAGCTTCAATCCACAGTAAAGTATCGTTATAACAAAGATTAGCTTAAATCGCTGCAAAAGGTTATATCTCAATAACGACGGGGCTTTTTAAGTGCCGAAAGTTGAGTCATTTTAAATAGATTTTTTTTGTAACTTTGAGCCACTCTTTCAAAAAAAATATCTAGAAGCATGAGCAAGAAAAATGGCCAACTAACTTCCGCAAAAAAGACTCCTTCTGTTTGGCGCCCCAAAGAGCTATCTCCCAAAAAGACCCGATCAAAGAATAATCAATCTATCACGCTAGATGAAATTGTAGAACTTGAAGACATCAATGACTTTACTAGAGTTTTTGGACATTCTGACAAGGCTCAAAAATTAGTTCAGATTGTTGACTACCAAAAAGAGCTAGAACAACTACAAGTCGAATTAATCAAGCTTCAGCAATGGGGTATGAAAACGAATCAGCGCATTGCCATTCTTTTTGAAGGTCGTGATGCTGCTGGAAAAGGGGGCTCTATTCGACGGTTTATCGAGCATCTCAACCCTCGTTCCATGCGCGTTGTCGCCTTGCCAAAGCCGACTGAAGTAGAATTAGGGCAATGGTACTTCCAAAGGTACATCAACCAATTGCCCAATCCAGGAGAAATTGTGTTTTTCGATAGAAGCTGGTACAATCGTGCGGTCGTAGAGCCCGTCAATGGATTTTGTACTAAGAAACAATACAAGCAGTTTCTGCTTCAAGTTTCGGATTTTGAGCACATGCTCTATGAAGATGGGATTATCCTTTTTAAGTTTTGGTTCTCTATCTCTAAATCAGAGCAACTAAAACGCTTCAACAAAAGAATGCAAAACCCACTAAAACAATGGAAAATAAGCCCTGTGGATCTAAAGGCACAAGATTTGTGGGACAAATACACGCATTACAAAGAAGAAATGTTTTACAAAACCCACTCTTCTTATAGCCCGTGGATTATTGTCCAAGCCAATGTCAAAAAAGAAGCCCGATTGGCTTCAATCAGATACGTTTTAGACCATATTGATTATGAAAACAAAGGAGTAGGCACAAAAACTTCTCTACATCCTGACCCTAATGTCGTTCAACGGTTTCATCGTAGAGATAAGCAAATAGACTAGTAAAAGGTACTTACGAGTGCTTGTGAGTTTATGCTACCGACTAGGGTATTGCTACCGCCTACAACGTGGAGCATAAGCTGAACGGAGTAGAGTAGCGCATCGAATGTTGTGGCGTCAGCAACTTGTAAGTACTCTATTCCGTAAAACTTAAATCATAATTTTAACTACCTTTGTGGCATCACTAATTGTCCTAATATGTACTATGCCATTGATTTTGTTACTTCGGAAGAGCAAACAGAAGTAATAAATGCTTTATTTCTCGAAGATTTTGACGCTGTAGAGTTTACAGATTCTGGTTTTTCTGGATATTTCCCGAAAGGGGTGAATGCGGATGCGTTATTGCCTAAATTAAAGGAATTGCAGGTTGCCTATGATTTTGCTTTTTCCGTAAGGGAGATAAAGGAAGAAAATTGGAATGCCCAATGGGAAGCTGGGTTTCAACCTGTGGAAATAGGCGATTTTTGTCGAATTTATGCGGATTTTCACAAAAAAAAGGACGGATTTGTGCACCAAATCTTAATAAATCCGAAAATGGCCTTTGGGACGGGGCACCATGAGACGACCCATATGATGATTCGGGCTATGGAGCACCTACCTATGCAGGGTAAAATATTGGATTTTGGAACGGGAACGGGTATTTTGGCGATTTTAGCACGCAAAATGGGGGCGCCCGCTGGCATTATAGCCAATGATATCGAAGCGCCCGCAGTGGAGAATGCTCAGGAAAATATGGAGATTAATGGTGTTAATGGGATTGATTTTCGGTTGGGTGGTATAGAAATTGTACAAGAAACAGGGTTCGACCTTGTTTTAGCTAATATCAATCGGAATGTAATTTTGGCTAGTATCGAGCCGTTAATAGATAGACTAAAATCTGGCGGGCAAGTATTGTTTTCCGGTATTATGAAACAGGATTACCAAATGGTAAAAGACAAATGCCAAGAATATGGCCTTGTCGAACAAATGTACTTAGAACTAAACAATTGGGTATGCACATTATTTCTACACGAAAAAAGCTGATTCTTTCTACACTTTTTTTTGCTTTTTTCTTTGGCTCTACGGGAGCTATTTTTGCGCAAGCTAAAAAATCATTTTCTTTAGAGCCCGCTAAATTCGTTACAGAGTTTGGTGATTTCTTTGCAGCTAGTAAGAGCAAAGATGTGCTTGAATTAAAGGAAACTTTTGATGCTGAATTCGGAACGCTGTACACACCCGAAGAACAGGATAGTATCATTGCTTTTGTCAATACGATGAAAAGTTTACGGCTTAATGCAAAGCCGGATTTTGTCAATTATGTTAAGATAATTGCCTCATTAAAAAAGGATACGAATCGACCAGCAGGCTTGGCTGAATGGCATCAAGTCGCTAAAGAAATTTTGGCGAAAGACAAAAAGCCGAAAAAGACACTAAAGGCGTTTCTGAAATTTATGGCACCATTCCTTATGGACAAATCCTTTAAAGATAAAAAAAGGGGAGGAATTATCTGGACGGCCGAAGGGGGCAGTTATAAAATTAACTATAAGGAGAATGACTTGTATTTGGAGTTTGATGATATTGATTTATTGTCTTTACGCCGTAATGATTCTTTAGTTATTGCAAAAACCACAGGTACTTATTATTTGAAATCTAATGAATGGAAGGGAAAAGGTGGAAAAGTGAATTGGGAAAAAGCAGGATTAGGGGCGGATGTATTTGCGACCTTGTCTTCTTATCGTATAGACTGCTCGAAAGGGTTGTATAATGCTGATTCTGTGGAGTTTGTGTATCCATTTTTGTTGTCAAAACCGATGTTGGGTCGCTTAACCGATAAAGTGACCAAGAGTGGCGGAAAGTCCACTTATCCAAAATTTGTCTCTTATGCGGATGATTTTGTTATTAAAAATGTTGGGCCAGGTATTGAATTAGTCGGAGGGGTAAAAATGGACGGTGCAAAGATTTTTGTTAAAGCAGATAACGGACGAAAAGCTTCTTTTTCTTATCATAAACCGCAAAGCTCGAAGGTGTTATTCAAATGCATTGGGAAATCATTTAGCATAAAAAAAGAGCAGAAAATTTATGGTGGACAAATAGAAAGTTCTATTTATTTTAAGCAAGATTCAATATATCATCCTTCCGTTTCTATTACTTATTTGATGAAAGAAAATGAGCTAAAACTCTCTAGAGCCAATAGGGGGAGTGATCGTAACCCATTTTTTAATTCTTTCTATCAAGTAAATATAGATGTTGATAAAATTAGCTATAACGTCAATCAGGAGAAAATATTAGTTGGGGACAAAGGGCTTTCAATTGATAAAATTGAAAATGAAGTGACTTTTGAGTCCGTTAATTTTTATGATGAATCGACTTATATCCGCTATCGTGGGGTGTCATCAACCAATCCTATCGCCGTACTGCTCCGGTTGGCAACAGAAACTGGAGAAAAGGAGTTTGACGAAAGTGAAGTGGCCTATAAAATCAACCCCAATGTGAAAAAAGAGAACAATAAAAGATTGTTGTATCAATTGGCTTCTGATGGGTTTATATTTTATGATAGTGATAATGGCAAGGTGATTTTGAGAGATAAATTGTTTCACTATGGGCGAGCAAGCACAGGAAATGCAGATTATGATCCGATTAATGTGGTTTCTAAATCAAAGGATGCGAATGCAGTCTTTGATTTAAAAAGTGGAAAAACAGAAATCCAAGACGTAAAAACCTTAGAATTAAGTAGAAAGCAACAAGTTGCTATTAAGCCCCAAGGTAAGAAATTAGATATGCTCAAAAATAGAGATATGAATTTTGATGGCTTGCTGTATGCTGGTATGGCTGTTTTCTATGGGAAGGATATGCGCTTTAATTATGCTAAGTTTAATGTCATAATGGATTCAGTACGCTATTTGGATTTTTATGTACCCACAGGAAAGGTGCTGAAAAATAAGAGAAAGGAGGCGGTGAGTATGGATTCTCGTATTGAATATGCAACAGGATATTTACTGGTTGATGCGCCGCAGAATAAGTCTGGGAAAAAAGATATAAAAATGTTTCCGTCCTTCGCTTCGAAAGATTATTCATATGTGTATTATGATCGTGATGATATCCAGCATGGTGTTTATAAGCGCGACTCCTTTTATTTTAGATTAAATAAATTTACTTTTAATAGTCTGGATGATTATAAGAAGGAAGATTTGACCTTCAAAGGAACCCTATATTCGGCGGATATTCTCCCCCCATTTAAGGAGTCGATTGTGGTTCGGGATGATTTATCTTTGGGCTTTGTCAACCAAACACCATCTACTGGACTTCCACTTTATGCTAGTCGTGGAAAATATACAGGGGAAGTTGACCTAAGTAATAAAGGATTTTGGGGCAAAGGCTTGGTGAATTATTTGACAGCTTCGATTCGGTCAGAAGATCTTCTTTTTAAGCCGAAGGAGATGTTTGGTACGGCTAAAGAATTTAATATGACGGAAGATCGTTCCAGCGAAATTAAGGTGCCGCAAGTAGTTGGAGATGAAGTGAAAGTACATTGGAAACCCTATGCTGATAGCATGTATGTGACGACCAAAGAAAAACCTTTTGATGTTTTTAAGCAGCCCAATTATACTATGAATGGTACATTAGTGCTTACGCCAAAAGGGGCTAAAGGACAAGGGCTTTTTGATTGGGATGGTGGAGAGTTGAGAAGTAAGCTGATGGATTTGGGGCCGTTTACGGTTCGGGCGGATACAGCAGATTTGAGAATTAAAGCCATCGGAGAAGCTGGTATTGCCTTGAATACCAATAATTTAAACGGTATTTTAGATTTTGATCATCAAGTCGGAAAGTTTAAAGCCAATAATGATAGTGTCGTTACGACGCTTCCGCAAAATAAGTATGCGACCACCATGAATCAGTTTGATTGGGATATGGTTAAGGGAATTATTAATTTTAAATCCAAGCCTGGGACAACGGCTACTTTTACTTCTATCCATGAACAACAAGACTCATTGACCTTTCAGGGGGAGACGGCGCAGTATAATTTGAAAACAGCTGAATTAAATATTGGGGGTGTGCCATCTATTGTTTCTTGTGATGCGACCATTTATCCTAGTGATGGGAAAATAGATATTAAGGTGGGTGCCCAAATTACTACCTTGGAGAATGCACGTATTGTGGCAGATACATCCAACAAATATCACGAATTTACGGAAGTGACCGTTGATATCATGGGGCGTAAGGATTATAAAGCCAAAGGAAATTATTTATATAATCTACCAAGTCGGGATCAAAAAATTCTTTTTGAAAATATCATCGGGCAAAGATTTGGCAAAGGAACTCACAGCGAAAAACCAACATTGACGACGGCTACGACAGAAGTCGATGAAGGGACTAATTTTTATATCGATGAAAAGACGAAGTTTAAGGGGACGGTGTCACTTCGTGCGAATGAGAAAAAATTAGATTTTGATGGATTCGGAAAATTGGATTTACCGAATTTGAATGGTAATTGGTTTTCAATCCATAGTAAAGGAGATAAAAAGAATTTGATTATTGCCTTGAACAAGCCTAAAACTCCCGAAGGGGATCCATTGTCAGTCGGTGTATTTCTTTCTAAGGAGACAGCGGCGATGTATCCACGTATTTTGGCTCCTTTGCGCTTACGTAAGGATCGTCCCATTATCGATTGTATGGGGGAGTTTAAGTACGATAAGACCAAAAAAGCTTTTATTTTTGGGGACTCAACTCGTGTGAGAAGTATTGGAGACAAGGGCAATAAATTGGTGTATTTTACCAATAATAATATCGTCAAGGCAGATGGGGAGTTAAATCTTGGTTCTGGGTTAGAGATGATGAATATTGATGCGGCAGGTGTACTGGAGTCAAAAATGAGTAGAAATATTGATAGTTCAGACTTGGTCGTTAGTTTAATGGCGGGTATTGAATTTAAGTTTCCAGAAGCCTTAGCAAGAGTCATCTCGGCGGATATCGAAAGTAGCTTGTTGGATTTGAAAGATGGAGTTTATGAGAATTCGTTCTATAATAAAGTGCTTCCGAATATGATTCCGAAGCAGAAAGATTTAATTAAAGCCAAAAAAAGCATTAATTCTCGAAGTTTAGATTTGCCCAAAAGCTTCTCGAAGTATCAACTGTTCTTTTCTAAGTTGAATATGAGATGGTATCCTGATTATCAATCTTTTATGACTACTTCTAAAAAGAATATATTGGGCGCCTTTGCAGGCAAACCCGTTAATAAATCTATCCGTTCTTATGTAGAAATAAAGATGCCTTCAAATGACGATGATCGAGTCTATATCTACCTAAAATTACCGAATGATAATTTTTACTTCTTCGGTTATCAAGGAGGTATTTTGAGCACTTGCTCCAATAATGAAGTGTTTAATACTACCGCCGAAAAAATGAAGTCAAAGGCTTTTGTATTTAAAATGAAAAAGAAAGGTACTTATGTCGTAGAAACTGTAAATCCGTTAACGGCTCAGCTTTTTGTGAAAAGGGTGAATACAGCGGTGAAGGGTGTCAAGTAACTATTTGGGGGCTTCGTGGCGTATTGTTCAAAGAGCCTTCGGCGTTCCATAGACTCTTTCAAGCCGTTTAAGCCAAATTAGATATAGTTACCCAAAAATGAAAACCCACTGCCAGCGACGAAAAATCACGATTTGCTGTAAAAAAAAGCCCCGAATAAATCGGGGCTTTTTTTTTAGAGATTTGGGTCAGAATAACCCAATAATTTCTCCATTTTCATCAATATCAATTTGCTCGGAAGCTGGAGTCGCTGGGAGTCCTGGCATACGCATCATCGCTCCCGTAATAGGCACAACAAAACCTGCACCCGCCGCAATTTCAATTTCTCGAACGGTGATGACAAAATTCTTAGGGCGACCGATTAGCTTCGCATTATCTGATAAGGATTTTTGCGTTTTGGCGATACATACAGGTGCATTGTCTAGTCCTAATTCACTGATTGTCTTTAGGT
>CAYTLX010000081.1:0-7541 GCA_964438645.1 uncultured Saprospiraceae bacterium
AGAAACTATTAACAAAAGGCTTTATCGTGCAAAAGAAAAATTGCGTAAAAATAACGTTGATTTATCTGCTCCATTAAAAAATGATTTACACAACAGATTAAATAGCATTTTATCCATTATCTATTTACTTTTTAATGAAGGTTATTATTCTACTACTTCCGAAAAAACGTTAAAAAAAGAATTGTGTTTAGAAGCAATGCGTTTGACCTATATGTTGTTAGAAAGTAAATCAACTAATCTTCCTCAAACCAATGCACTAATGGCTTTGCTATGCTTCCATTCATCAAGATTTGAAGCACGAACAAATACAAAGGGAGAACTCATTCTTTACGCAGACCAAAACAGAAAAGAATGGGATTATGAATTAATACAAAAAGGAGAATATTATTTAAACAAATCTGCACAAGGAAAGGTTACAAAATATCATTTAGAAGCAGGTATTTCCTATTGGCATACTAAAAATGATGAAAGCCCAAAAAAATGGGAAAATATACTTCAACTCTACAATCAACTGTTACAAATTGAATATTCACCAATAGTCGCATTAAACAGAACCTATGCTTTATCCAAAGCAAATAGTAAAAAAGAAGGAATTATAGAACTCTTAAAATTAGATTTAAAAGATAATCATTTATACCATTCTTTATTGGCAGAATTATATAATAATTATAATCAAAAAAAAGAGTTAGATCATTTAAAAATTGCCTTAAATTTGGTGAATAATGAAACCGAAAGAAAAGTATTAATAGAAAAATTAAAGAAATTTAATAATGATTGAAGTCTTGCCTAATAGTATTCATCGGTTGTTTTTTATTACTGTAATATCAACTTTAGTATTGTTCTTTTTATCAAATAAGGATTCCAATAAAATAATGTTATTACTCGTTATTTGGTGTATAGTTCAATCTGTTTTGGCATATAGAGGCTTCTATCAAGATACTCAAACAGTCCCACCAAAATTTATTTTAGTTTTAATTCCATCAACTCTGATGATAGTTTTTGGCTTACTGCCTAAGCAAAGAAATTATAGTATAAAAAATAGAAAAATAAAAATCAGTACATTTTTACATATGGTTAGAATTCCAGTTGAAATAACTCTATATTCTTTGTTTTTACATAAATTAATTCCCGAAGCATTAACTTTTGAAGGTAGAAATTTTGATATTTTGACAGGATTAACTGCTCCAATAATTGGTTATCTATATTTAAAAAATAAAATTGGAGTCAATGTACTTTTAACTTGGAATATGATTGGCTTATTTCTGGTTGTTTTCGTTTTATTCAATGGTATTCTTTCTGCTGAATTACCTTTTCAACAATTTGGATTTGAACAACCTAATGTTGCTATAAAATATTTCCCTTTTGTACTTTTACCAGCCTTAATTGTACCATTAGTGATATATACTCACATTATAGATATATTAAAACTATTAAATGAGAAAGCCAGCAGGTAATAAAATGTAAACGTAATTGCGGTTTTGTGTTAAACCCAAAGTTTGTATCTTTGAACAAAGTTTAGTGAAAGACCGAAAGATAAGTGCTTTAAAGTCCGCAACTACGCATATTTAGAACGTTATGAACCCTAGGTATAGAGAATGAATACTAAGAAAATAAAAGGGGCATAGCTCGTATTAGGTTAGGTTTCGGCGCATTAAAAAATCTAATGAGTCAAAAAAGGAAAATAGCGTTAGTCTTGGTGCGGTCGTGGTTCGCAGAAGGCTTTGGGCAGAATTGGGCTTTACCACCAGTCTTTTTTTCGGGTGTTCTTGGGAATTGAAGTGTCGTCAGGTGTTTGCGCTTCAAAAAATAGGCGTTCGAGAAATTTGGTAAAAGGACAGGCTATAGGATATCATTGTAAAAATACGGTAGTTAAACACGCCGTAGATTTATTTTTACGCAAGTACTTGCCCTCCCAACAACCTAAAAGGAACGCAGGAATGTCAAAAGGTACAAGTATGGCAACCTACGTCGTAGTTGATTTATACAGAAGTATTGGCTTTGAAACCTGGGACCCAATACCCAATTGTACCGTTTTATGAAAGATTTTTTCAGAAAAACAATCCACTTTTACCAAAGACCTAACAAAAAAAAGGTAAAAAACATCCCAAATCTCCGTATCTTTGGCAATCTTAAAACTAGGGACGCCTAAACAGTTACAAAAAGAAGTAAAATGAGTTTCGAAAAAGAATTACAAACACGTAGTGAATCCAAATGTGAGCTTTGTGAATCTACTAACGGCTTGACCGTCTATGCCGTACAGCCTAAAAGAAATGAAAATGCAGACGACCATGCTTATCTATGTGCTACTTGCATCGAGCAAATTGAAGACGCAGATAAAATAGAGCCCAATCATTGGCGCTGCTTAAACAATAGTATGTGGAGTGCCGTGCCTGCCGTACAGGTGCTCGCCTATAGGATGCTGCATCAGCTAAAAGGTGAAGGATGGCCAGACGAATTACTTGAAATGCTCTTTTTGGATGACGAAACTCAAGAATGGGCCAAGGATGGCATGGCTTCTGGCGTAAAACATGTAGATGCCAACGGGGCTGTACTCCAAGCTGGAGATACCATCGTCTTGACTCAAGACCTTAAAGTAAAGGGGACTAGCTTTACAGCAAAAAGGGGCACTGCGGTGCGTAGAATCTCCTTGGTCGCAGACAATCCAGAGCATATAGAAGGGAAAGTCGAAGGGCAGCGGATTGTGATTTTGACGAAGTTTGTACGAAAAAAGTAAACCGTTTTTTATATTTTTGTCAAAAATAAAACATATTGTTGTAAAAACAGGTACCTTTGCTTATGGATTTAAACAATAATATGCGAACTTACCCAGAAGTTGAAGCCAACACTGGTTCCGTTAAAGAGCCTGCACAGTTGGCGGTGAATTTTAAAGCGAAAAGACCGCAGCCGAAAAAAAAAGAAGCAAAAACATTAAATGTTTTGTCCTTGTTTTCGGGGTGTGGTGGTATGGATTTAGGATTTGAAGGTGATTTTACAGTTTTAGGTGCATCTGTCAATGAAAAGCGGACTCCTGATTTTATATCTAAAAGGATTGATAAAAAGTATGTAAAACTATCAAAAACAAGGTTCAAAACAGTCTTTGCCAATGATATTTTAGATGGAGCGCGAAATGCTTGGGTTAATTATTTTTCTAAAAGGGGACATAGTGTCGAAGATTATTTCACGACGAGTATCGTTGATTTAGTAAAGCTACACAAAGGGGGTACAAATGTTTTTCCGCAAGGAATTGACCTTGTGACAGGTGGTTTTCCTTGTCAAGATTTTAGTATTGCAGGCAAAAGAAAAGGATTTGATTCTCATAAAAATCATAAAGGAGAAATAAATACAGGAGATGCTGCCACCGCAGAGACACGGGGGCAGCTCTATATGTGGATGAAAGAAGTCATTGAAATTACGAAACCCAAAATGTTCATTGCTGAAAATGTGAAAGGTTTAGTTAATTTATCTAACGTAAAGGAGGTCATCCAAAATGATTTCTCGAATACTAATGACAATGGCTATATTGTTTTGGAGCCCCAAGTCCTTCATGCAGCTAATTATGGCGTATCCCAATCTAGAGAACGCGTCTTTTTTATAGGTATTAAAAAATCAGCACTAAAAAAAGCAGCGTTAGCAGAATTGCAAAAAAAGGAACTTTCCAAAAAGTATAATCCTTACCCTAGTCCTACTCATGCTTACACGTTTGTTGGAAGTGACCTAAAGCCATTTGTGCCTTTGAAAAAGGTATTTGCTAATCTAGAAGAGCCAGATAAAACAAAGGATTTATCTCACCTTTTCTATTCAAAAGCAAAGTTTATGGGTACACACTGTCAAGGGCAGATTGAAATAAAATTAGATGGAATTAGCCCAACAATTCGAGCGGAGCATCATGGTAATATCGAATTTAGACGCCTGTCTAAAGAAAATGGGGGGAATATAGAACAAGAATTGTCAAAAGGATTAAAAGAGCGAAGGTTGACTCCTAGAGAGTGTGCCTTGATTCAAACCTTTCCGCCAGACTATGATTTTGTTATAGAGAAAAAAAATGGACGGAAAGGTTCTTTTTTAGTGAGCCCTTCAAAGGCTTATAAAATTATTGGAAATGCAGTCCCCCCGTTACTTGCCTACCATTTGGCCAAGAGAATAGAAGCAATATGGGACTTGTATTTTAAAAAATGTGCGGGTACCTAAATAGTTACAAAAATAGATCTTATGGTTATTTCTCTAAATACGGAGCCGAGTAATGTAGAATTTGAGCATCTATTAGCGGCGGCAATTCATGAGTTAAATATTCATGCAAAGTCCCAGCCCCGAATAATTGAAAAATTAAAAGGGAATAAACTGGAGCCTTATGTTCGGGATATTATGTCCGAACTTGCCATAGGCTCTCCATTTGAAGGCTCTATTGAGCTTATTAGTGGACAAAGATTTCCAGATATTGTAGCAAATAAAATATTTGGAGTAGAAGTAAAAACCACTGTGAAAAATCATTGGAAAACAACAGGAAATAGTGTCTTAGAATCTACACGAATTGATAATGTTGAGCGTATTTACATATTGTTTGGGAAGCTGGCAAGCCCCATAGAATTTAGGTACAGACCCTACGAAGAATGCTTATCTGAAGTAGTGGTTACTCACTCTCCAAGATATTTGATTGATATGAACTTAGGGAAAGGAAATACTATTTTTGACAAATTAGATATTGACTATGATGCACTAAGGTCTAGTAAGAGCCCAATCAAACCAATTGTTAATTATTATAGGAGCAAGTTGAAGCCTGGGCAAGATATTTGGTGGATTGATCAAGATATAGATGAATCCAATAGCCTTGTGATAAATATTTGGAGTAATCTGAGTATTCAAAAGAGACAAGTCATAAAAAACAAGGCGATGGTTCTTTTTCCTGAGCTTTTTGGGGGCAAATCGGATAAATTCTCTAGATTTTCTCTTTGGTTGGTCACGAGAGAAGCAATAGTTTGCCCGAATGTTAGGGATTTATTTACGGCTGGCGGCAAGGGCGAGATGATTATTAATGGAAGGCTAATTAAAGGAATACCAAGGATTTTTATTAATCTATTTGATTATATTTCCGCTATTCGGGATATACTAGAACAAAGTGATCCACTAGAATTAAGTGAATATTGGAATATTAAGTCAACCAGTATCCAAAAATATTCAACATGGATAAATTTAGTGGATGGACATGCAAAATCTTTACGTGGAGCCAAGCATTTGGATGTTAGACAAATATTAACTGGATTATTGTAGAAACAAGCACTTTCAAATCAACCCTTCCCGAATCAAGTCATGCAAATGCAGTATTCCTGCATATCTTTCTCCATCCATCGCCACTAGCTGTGAAATACTATTTTTGCGGATTAATTCAAGTGCTTTTACGGCATGGGCGTTAAAATCAATGATTTTTGGGTTCATGGTCATGATGTCTTTTGCCGCAAGGCCCATCATACTCTGCTCGGACTCTAGCATTCGACGCAAGTCCCCATCTGTGATGATTCCCAATAATTTTCCGGAAGGAGAAAGTACCGCCGTAGCACCGAGACGCTTAGAAGTAATCTCCAAAATCACTTCTTTTAGGGACGCATCATGGGCGACACTAGGTGTTTCATTATTGGCAACAATATCGCTGACGCGTAGATACAATTGCTTGCCCAAAGAGCCCCCAGGGTGAAATTGAGCAAAATCACTCGGCGTAAAGCCTCGCAAAGCTAATAGCGATGTGGCGATAGCGTCTCCCATGGCCATTTGTGCGGTCGTACTTGCCGTTGGAGCCAGATTATTGGGGTCGGCTTCTTTGTCAATAGGCGTGTGAACTAGGTAGGATGCGGCTTGCGCCAAAAAAGAATGGGCATCACTGACCATGGCGATGGTTTGGTTGCCTAGATTCTTCAAAAAGGTCATCAAAAGTTTGATTTCTGGGGTCTGACCGCTTTTAGAGATACAAAGGACAAGATCATCTTTTAGGATAATGCCCAAATCTCCATGAACCGCATCAGCAGCATGCATAAAAATGGCAGGAGTGCCTGTTGAGTTTAGGGTGGCGACGATTTTCATGCCAACGATTGCGCTCTTTCCTATTCCAGTGATGATTAATCTACCTTTACTCTCAAAAATAGCCAAAACAGCGGAAATGAATTGTTGGTCGATGGTATTCACTAACCCTAATAGGGTATCTGCTTCAATTTGTATGGTTTCTTGAGCGATTTTTGCAATTAATGTTTCATTTGTCATTCTTTTATCGTATTTTTGAAAGGTTTTTGTCAGGTAGGGATGCAAAAAGGTTTAATTAAGCTGTTTTTTGCGCAAAATAACGGTTTTTTGAAAACCTTAATAATTACCTTTTGTATTTAATCGCTCATCCCCCAATTAAAGACAATTTTCAAGCTATACATAACTAGCAATGGTTGCAAATACCTTGCTATGTCTTAGGTGTTTCAATTGAAGTGCCTAAAGGCAGCCACATGGATAGCCAAAACATATAGCAATAAGAAGTGGCTGTGCTGGAGATAACAGAAAAATGGAAAACGTTGTGAGTACAACAGTAGTGAAATATGATATAAAAAAGTCCTTAAAACACTTTTTTGGGTTTGATCAGTTCAAATTATTTCAAGAGCAAATAATCCAGAGTGTTTTGGATGGGACGGATACCTTCGTCATCATGCCTACAGGTGGCGGCAAATCCCTATGCTATCAATTACCCGCTTTGATGATGGAAGGAACCGCCATTGTGGTTTCGCCGCTAATCGCTTTGATGAAAAATCAAGTAGATTCGATACGGGGATATAGCGACGATGACGATGTTGCCCATTTCTTAAACTCATCACTGAACAAAACCCAAACCAAAAAAGTAAAAGCGGATATTGTGCGTGGTGTGACTAAGTTGCTTTATGTCGCACCCGAAACGCTGACAAAAGAAGAAAACCTTGAGTTTTTTGCCAGTGTAAAGATTTCTTTTATTGCGGTGGATGAAGCGCATTGTATCTCCGAGTGGGGGCATGACTTTAGACCAGAATACCGAAAGATTCGCTCCATGCTGGATTTTATTGGTAAGGAGATTCCTGTTATCGCTTTGACGGCAACGGCTACCCCAAAAGTAAAATCAGACATCATCAAAAACTTGATGATGGTCAACGAAAATATCTTCGTTTCGTCCTTTAATAGAGATAATCTTTTTTATGAAGTGCGCCCAAAGGGAAAAAAAGCCGATGTCTTAAAAAGTATCTTGAAGTTTATTCGACAAAATGCCGAAGGTGAATCTGGAATCATTTATGTCCAAAATAGAAAAACAACGGAAGATATTGCTGGTTTCCTTCAGACCAATAAGATTAAAGCGGTACCTTATCATGCGGGGCTTGACTCTAAAACGAGAACCAAGGCGCAAGATGACTTCCTGAAGGAAGAAGTAGATGTCATTGTCGCAACCATTGCCTTTGGTATGGGCATCGACAAGCCAGATGTGCGTTTTGTCATGCATTACGATATTCCTAAAAGTATTGAAAATTATTATCAAGAAACTGGGCGTGCTG
>CAYTLX010000082.1:0-7522 GCA_964438645.1 uncultured Saprospiraceae bacterium
ATCATTGTTCCACAAGCTGGTCAAATAACTTTGAGAAACATCCGTCAAAAGCGCAATTTTTATCGCTGTGCCTTGCTGATGCCCACCTGCAAACACCTTATCGCCTTGCCCAACCTTCACTGGCTCCGACTCTCCTGTCACAAAACTATAATCTATGAGCGCTTTGCCTTCCACCAACTCTCCGTCAGAAGGAATCATCTCCCCATTCCTAACCAAAATCACATCTCCTTTCTCCAATTGATTCAAGGCTGTAGGCGTTTCTACCCCCTCTATTATTTTATTCGCCCAAATAGGAAAATACGAACGATAATCACGGTCAAAAGCAATTTTTTTGTAGGTTCTATCCTGAAACCATTTGCCCAATAATAAAAAGAAAATCAATCCTGCTAAAGAGTCGAAATACCCCGTACCTACTTGCGCAAAAACTTCATAGGCGCTCCTAAAAAACAAGGCCAAAAAGCCTAGAGAAATAGGTACATCCATATTTAAATGCCTAGACTTAATGCCTTTCCAAGCGGATTCTAAATACCCCCATCCACTATAAAAGACCATCGGAACCGCCAAGACCAAGTTCATATAAGGAAAGGCTTTGAGCACGACATCATCTAAGTTCTTATCTATATTAAGGTAGTCTGGAAAACTCATCAGCATGATGTTACCAAAAGCAAAACCTGCCACTGCAATCCTATAGAGCATCTTCTTGGATAGCGAAGACATACCTTCCGTCTCTTTAGACATAGTGCCCAAATTCAACTCTGGTGGATACCCTACTGCCGCCAACAACTGAGCGACTTGCTTAAGACTGATGATATTGGGGTCGTAGGTGATGACCGCTTCCTTCTTCATAAAATTGACCCGGGAAGAAAGGACACCAGCTTGGAATTTATACAGATTTTCTAGCAACCAAAGACAGGAAGCACAGTGAATATTAGGCAACGTTAAAGTTACTTTAGCAATTTTATCGGTTTTGATGGATAACAATCGTTCTACGACATCAGGTGCATCCAATACGACATAGCTATTGGGGGAGATTTTGATATTTTTTAGGCTGGCACCTGGATTTTCTTCAAGGCTATAATAATTGTCCATATTATTATCCTTGAGTAAGGTATAGACCATCTTACATCCATCGCAACAAAATAACTTTTCATCATAAAAAATGGGATTGATAATGGTTTGCTCACCGCAATGATAGCACTTGTCCTGCGTCTCGAGATCTTCCGACTGAATAGATTCTTGCTCCTTCATTTACCAATTTTTGGATTAACCCATGCAGAGACAATTCGTGAATTGTCTCTAATTGGGCATATCTTCCAACCCCTTTACATCAACGACCTTAATAATCCCCTTTTCTAGGATTTCGATGTAACCTTCTTCCTTAAAATCAGAAAGTGTCCGAATCACAGTCTCTTTTGCCGTACCTACATAGCCTGCAAGATCTTCTCTAAAAATAATGATGTTCTTTTTACCTTGATCCTGCGCCTTAGTATGCAGCACTAACAAAGCAGACGCCACTCTTCGACGTACTGAATCATACGCTAAATGGAGTAGTTTTTCTTCTCTTTCTTTGATGCTGTTCGCCAAATACTTAATAAATGAAGTGGAAATCGCTCGATTATGGCACAATAACTCTTGAAAAGCATCTTTGGGAATTTGAAGTATTTCGCTAACTTCCATCGCAACGGTCGTCTCGGTACTAATTCCATCTTCGACTAAATCCATGTGCCCAAAAAAGGCACCTTCGATTAATATATCTAAAACAAAGTCTTTACCATCTTCATTCGTTTTGATTAACTTTACTTTTCCTTTTCGGATATAGTATAAAAAGTCAAGGGTTTCTCCTTGTTCATAGATGATTTCCTTCTTGCGAAAATGCTTAGACGCTCTATTTTCAAAGCTATCCAGTAGCATTTTTTTACTTGCTTCAATACTTTCCGAAAGGAGAGAATCATTTTCAAATTCAAAATCCCCTTTTAATTGTTCTACTTTTTTTAATCTTGTTTCGATGGCTTCTAATAACTCTACATCATCAAAAGGCTTTACAATATAGTCATCCGCCCCGAGATTCATTCCTTTTCGGACATCACTCCGATCGGTTTTGGCGGTCAAGAAGATAAAAGGAATGCGCATGAGCTCTGGCTTCGTACTCATGATGCGCAATACCCCAAAGCCATCCAATTCGGGCATCATAACATCACACAAAATCAAATCCGGCACAAACTGAGTCGCCCGAATAATCCCCTGCTTGCCATCGACAGCACTTTCTACTTCATACCCTGACAATTCTAGAAGTTCTTTGACATTCTCACGAACATCTTCATTGTCTTCAATCACTAAAACCTTTTTTTTCTTGTCCATTTTCTTTCGGTAAGTTAATTTCAAAAATACTGCCTTCTCCTTCTTTTGATTGGAAAGAAATCTTGCCCCCTAAAACATGCACATATCTTTCGACAATGGCCAAACCCAATCCAGTTCCCTGTATATTTGATGCATTCGAGCTTCTATAGAAACGTGTAAAGATATAAGGTTGTTCATCAACCGGAATGCCAATCCCATTATCTTTTATATTTATCACAAATTCATCCCCTTTGGTCTGTACTTTCAGTTCAATCACTTTTCCTACTTCGGAATACTTGATGGAATTGGAGAGCAAATTTCGCAAAATAATCCGTAAGATGTTAGAATCCTGAAAGATTTGTGCGTCTATCGCCAAATATTGAACGGAAACGGACTGACCACGTTTCAGAATGGTTTCCATTTCGTCCACCACTCCCACAATAAATTCATGCAAATCAAAAGCAATAGGACTAACATTTATCTCATTGCCTTCCAACCGTTCCACAGATAAGAAGTCATTTAAGACGTCATTAAGCTGTCGAATCATTTTCTTGATTTTTGCAATATGCCTGATTCTATGCTCCTGCTGTTCGGTAGTAGTATATCGAGACAAAATAGAAGCCGAAGACAATATTGCACTCAAAGGAGTCTTAAACTCATGAGAAGCCATAGACAAAAAGCGAGATTTCATCTCATTAAGGTGCTTTTCTTTCTGTAAGGCAATCTGCAACTCTTCTTCACTATTCTTCAGCGCTATTTCTTTGGCCGCCTTCTCTTGCACTTCTTTCTCGAGCTGAACATTGATTTTCAACAATCTGTTCACGGCATCAGCTAATTCGTGCGTTCTTTGCGTGACTTTTGCTTCTAGCTCTCTGGTCAATTCCATCAAGGCACGTTCCGTTTTTTTCTGCACGCTTAAGTCATGAATCAACCCCGTAAAAAGAACATGGTCATTTATCCTTGTTTCATTTACACTCAACCAAAAAGGAAAGATGGAACCGTCTTTTCTTTTCCCTTTCACTTCTCTACCAATGCCGATTATTTTTGCTTTACCCGTACTAAGATAGTTGGCGAGATATTGATCGTGTTGCTTGGGCAATACATCCGAAGGCAACAACATATTGATGCTTTTGCCTACTAATTCTTCTTTTGAATAACCAAAAAGCACCGTGGTTGAATCATTTACAAATTGAATAATCCCCTTATGATTCATCGTAATGATGCCATCAACCGTCGATTCAATAACTGCTTTCATTAACCCTTCTGACTCTATATCCATCTAATTTTCTTTTAGCTTGCGCAAAATACACCATAATCTCCCAACAATACTGATTAAGATCATCAAATTTAGGCAACCTTGGTCATTTTTTTCCTATTAAAAAACCACTATTATTGGTTATTAACAAAAAAAAAGTAATTGCGAATTACCAAAACACAGATAACCAACTGACTTTCAACCACTTAAACAAATAGCCATACAATTACATGGAGCAAATAAACATCAAGATCTACAGTATCGAAAGCGATATAACCGACACATTGCAGAGTATGACCACTCAACTCTTTGCGAAAGGTTTTGACCTAACCATCAAACATTCTGACAGTGTGGATGAGATGATGAATAAAAAAATTAAGGGAATACCTGCATTGAGTATCAATGGAGAAATCATATTCCAAGACACCATTCCTTCATCCAATTTAGATTTTGAAAACTGGGTATATTCCTACTTGTTTAAACACTCAAAACCATTGACTATGAAAAACATCCTTGTTCCTGTCGATTTTTCTGACACATCAAAAAATGCATTTCAATATGCTTTGGCTTACGCCGAAAAAACCCAGGCGGATATCCATTTACTGCATGTATTTAATTCACCACTAGATGTCGCCAACCCCGCAATTCTTTTATCTTTAGGTGAACAAGAAGAACGCATCAATGAGTCGCTCAAAAAGATGATTACCGATCACTTGCCCACTCAATCGAATGTATCCGTCACTTTTGAAGCCAAATTAGGCTTTGCTGTGGATGAACTCATAAAGCTTTCTAGTACAGATGAAGTAGATTTAATCATCATGGGCACCATGGGAGAGCATATTGCACTAGAAAAAGTATTTGGTACCGTTTCGTCTGATGTCAGTCAAAAAGCATCTTGCCCCGTCATGTTGATTCCACCCAATATTAAGTTTGGTGAAATAAAGGACATCTTATTTGCCAGTGACTATACCGCAACGGAAGGCCAAGTCCTAGATAACATTTTGAAATTTGCCAAGACTTTTGATTCGGCACTCCACTTTGTCCATGTCAATAACCAGCCAGATAGCTTAGACACTAGC
Organism: uncultured Saprospiraceae bacterium; assembly: GCA_964438645.1. Lineage (GTDB taxonomy): Bacteria > Bacteroidota > Bacteroidia > Chitinophagales > Saprospiraceae > HyVt-613. The sequence continues at coordinate 4,672 of CAYTLX010000082.1, forward strand.
CCCGAAGAGCTTATTTTTGAAAAGGTCTTTGCCTCAAAGGATCCTGACACGCCCATGTATTTTGCGGAAGTAAATGATATTAGTGTCGTGGATGGCTTAAATAAATACATCCAAAATCACCAAATCGACTTATTGACAGTAGTCACCCAAAAAAGATCTTTTTGGGAGCGGATTTTTCACAAAAGCACTACCAAAAGAATGGTGCTGAATTCTGAAATACCGTTGCTAGTGCTGCATGTTTAAAAAAATGGCGCCATTTTTTGTTTAACTTTCCAAAAGTTTAGAATCTTTCCAAAAGTTTAAAACTTTTGGAAAGTTCTAAACTCAATAATGCTTCATCTTTCCATCAACATCAACATCCACAGAAGCATCGTCGATTACCTGAACATCTGCTTTTTCCACTTTCAGGTTCGCACCATCAATGGATGATTTGTTGGACAATTGAGCTTCTAGCATTTCTGCATTTCCAACTATTTTCAGGTGTGCTTTATTACTTAAATTAGTCATCAATTTTTCCACATCTGCTTCTAATTTCATATCCATTTTCCCATCGAGCTGGATGGACAACTGGTTGCCCGAAAATTTTGACACATGAATATCTTTAGTCCATTTTGCCGTAAGGCGCTCCAAACTAGGCATCGTAATAAATACTTCTACTTCTTTATTAAAATCATTAGACAAGTCTATCGTCAACTGCCCATCCACCACCTTCATATCTATTGGATCACCATCTTGTGTGCCGCGAACCTTTACCCGAAAAGATTCACCTTGCTGAACATTCAACTCCAATGGCCCTTGCACATCAATCGAACTAAAATCATCCAAAGACAAAACCTTTGCCTTTCCTGTCACCACTGGCGTTATCGAAGAAACTGTATTTTTTGACTCCAGTCCTCCACCCCCCATCACCAACTCTTCCCCATACAAACCACCAAACATTCCAGATGCTTTGGAGACACCCAAGTCTAATTTCCTTAGTCGCCTATCCAATATAACCTTCTGACCTACAGGGACATACAGCGTCAACTGCACAGTCTGCGCCCGAAAACGCTCCCCTTTCGGAATAAAATATTCCGAAGGAATTTTTAGTATATTCCCTTCAAAAATGGGTTGGTATTCAAATTTTTTGGCTCCTTGCTCGGCATCTTCGACATCACTTCCACGGGCTTTCTGAACCTGAACTAATTTATAGCTACCATCATGAGAAGGTCTGATGTCCAGCCCAATTTTAATCCAATCAAATTTAACCATACCATTTATCGAAAGATTTCGGGCATCATTATTGGCCAAAAAAACCTTTTCATAATTAATTTCTAATGGCTGATCATTAGGGATTACCACTGGAATGCTTTGTTTATAGGCTGCTTTTGCATCATAGCTATCCGAAATTTTAGCCGCAGAAAAAGACAAACCAAACAGACCAAAAATCCATAGACCCATTAAAGTCCAACGTAAGCCCACACTATTTTTTCTTTTAAAAAACACTCGTAGAATAGTTAATATTAAACCCATAATTGGTGCACCGACGACAAAAAACAAACCTACTAATCCTGTTCCGAAAGCAAACGTATCCGCTGGCAAAAAAAAGCTGGCTTTCGCAACGCCGACAATCACAGAAACAACCAAACTAATCCAGCTTACTATCAGCACCACAATAAGCAGCCCACCCAAAATCTTTAAGATGGGGCGGGCTGCTTGACTTATACCTAGAATTATTGTAGAAAAAAGACTACCCAAAGAAGCAATCCATTTGAAATTCATTCTACTTTTTCCACCATTTTTTTTTTTATTAGACCCAAATTGATCATTAATCTTTTCAGAAAAATGCTCTAACTCTTCGACGACCGAAGAAGCAATACTTTCCACGTTGATAGGCTCCCCTTTCATCGCTAAACGGTCTGATGATGTCTTCGCAAGCGGCATCACAATCCAAAGGATAAAATAGATGGGCACACTAGCAAAACCAGCCAAAGTAAAGACAATAAAAATGATTCTTATCCAAATAGGATCCGCTACGCCAAGGTAAGCAGCTAACCCAGAGGACACCCCACCAAGCAATTTATCATCTGGATCTCTAAATAATCTTTTTCCTGGATTAAAACCAGAAGATGATTTTTTCTTCTTTTGCTTTTGACCAGAAGCAATGGGCTCGTCAGTATCCATTGCTTCCGCACCAAACATCTCTGGTGTTCCCATAATATCAATCGCCGCATTGACGTCAGGCATCGTGACGATGGTTCTCGGATGGATATTTTCTTTAAACAACTCTGCCATACGACCTTCGATATCCGACAAAATTTCTTCTGCAGCATCCGACTCTTTGAAATGTTGTTCTATGGCATCAAGATACCTACTCAGATGTTCGTAGGCATCCGTATCAATAGTGACAGGGTATCCGCCAAGGTTGATGTTTAATATTTGTTTCATTATCTGGTATTTATGGTTTTGTCAGTCAAATGGTTTAAAGGGGCTTATTTTGCTTTGCTCAGACTTTTGGTAGTCGCAGTCACGGCTTTCGCCAAAGTTTGCCAATTAAAATACAACTCACCAAGAAATAATTTGCCTTCATCTGTCAAAGAATAATATTTTCTAGGCGGTCCTGATTTAGATTCTTTCCAAGAATACTCTAACAGCTCCGATTTCTTTAAGCGAGAAAGCAGAGGATATAAAGTACCCTCCACGACAATTAGATTCTGCGTTTTCAAGCTATTGATAATATCCGATGGATAAGCTTCTCCGTCTTGATGTATTATCGCCAAAATACACATTTCCAAAATTCCACGGCGCATCTGTGCTTTTGTATTTTCTAATTTCATAGTACAAAGATAGCAATCTATATAGTACCATGCAA